>JAILBY010000204.1 GCA_024680655.1 Clostridiales bacterium
TCTCGGCGTTCAGTTTGGTATTCTTGATTTGTCACTCGCCCCTACTCCTGCTGTTGGCGACTCTGTTGCCCACATACTTGAAGAAATGGGACTTGAACAATGCGGTACTCACGGCACAACAGCAGCACTCGCTTTGCTCAATGATGCTGTTAAAAAAGGCGGTGTTATGGCTTCATCACACGTTGGCGGTCTTTCTGGTGCTTTCATTCCTGTTTCAGAGGACGCTGGTATGATTGATGCTGCCCGTTCAGGTTCTTTGATTATAGAAAAGCTTGAAGCTATGACAGCAGTTTGCTCGGTTGGTCTTGATATGATTGTTGTTCCTGGCGACATCTCACCTGAAACTATTTCAGCAATCATAGCCGACGAAGCCGCTATCGGTATGGTAAACTCAAAGACTACTGCTGTAAGAGTTATTCCTGCTATCGGCAAGAAATCCGGCGAAGAACTCAACTTCGGTGGTTTATTCGGTTCAGGTCCTATAATGAAAATAAACAATAACTCTGCAAATAAATTCATAAACAGAGGTGGCAGAATCCCTGCTCCTATTCAGAGTCTTAAAAACTAAACGAACAATTATATTATAAAAAAACTGTCGGAAGAAAAATCAATCTTCCGACACTTTTTTTGTTTCTTCAATAATTTCAATAAGCTTTTTCCAGTTATCAATATGTATATAGTCCTCGCAAGACGGTTGCATTGAGTTCGCTTTAAGTACCGCTGTGTACCATACGGGCAACATACCGCAAGCAGAAGAGCCATCAACATCACAAAAAGCATTATCTCCGCAGTACCATACATCTTTGGCTGCAAGGTCAGCCTTTTTAAGAGCAAGCTTAAAAATTCTTCTTTGTGGCTTTCTGAACACATAATCACTTGAAGTTATGATAAACTCAAAGTGATTTTCAGGCAAAAGTCTGTTTATTCTGTTTATCAATAAAGACGACTGCATAGAAATATTACTTATAACGCCCGTTCTTATATCGTTTTTGTAAAGATATTCAAGCATTTCATCAACGCCGTCAGATTTTATTGCTGGTGCGGCATTGTCCCAGTATATTTCTTCAAGCTCGGCATAGCTTTTTGAAAATTCAATTCCAAAATAATCAAAAACATATCTCTTATAAGAAATATCTGGCACTTCAAGTTGATAGAGGTGCTTTGCGTTTGTTATGTGGCGACCTACTTCGTTATTCATCTCGTCCATAAAATCAACTATTTCTTCGGGCGATTTTCCATCTTTGTTTGCAGTCGCATATTCCATAACTGCCTCAATACCCTTGATACCATTAAACTTTGTTTCAAGCAACAAGGTCTGACCATAGTCAAACAAAATCATTTTAGGCTTTTCTCTTTTTACTGACAGCAAATCTTCCACGCAATCACCCCCATTGTTTTTTTATTTTATCACATAAGAGAGAAATGCTCAACGCTTTTTATAGCAAGTTGAAAATATTTTTTTATTTTGCTATAATTTCTTTTGTATTTGGGGAAACAGGTGAAAATCCTGTACGAGCCCGTCGCCGTAAGATATTGTTTTTCGCTTATCTTACTCAATGCCGTATTTGAGGAAAAAGCCATTGATAATCTATTATTGAGAAGGCTGATAAGTATTATATCAAGTCGAAATATCCGAATACACAATGCCTTGATAAGACTGCGAGTGCCAGAAAAAAAGGCGTAATAATTTATAAGGGGATAAAAATATGGCAATTATTTTTTTGGATTTGTCAAAAATTTTTTCCTATGATATGTCTTGTACGGCAAAGGCAAAAAAAGGTGTAGATTTAATAAAGGAATTAAATAAAAAGCTATGAAAATAACATTAAAAGAGCTTGTTGTTTTTGCTTTATTCGGTGGCCTTATGTACGCTTCAAAAATTCTTTTGGAATTTTTGCCTAATGTGCATCTTTTGGCTATGTTTATAGTAACTCTTACTGTTATTTACAGAAAAAAAGCACTCTATCCTATTTACACCTTTATTTTTATCACGGGAATTTTAAATGGTTTTTCTTTATGGTGGATACCATATCTTTATATATGGGCAGTTCTCTGGGGCGTTACAATGCTATTGCCAAAAAATATGCCGTCAAAGGTACAGATTTTCGTTTATCCTATTGTTGCTTCTCTCCACGGCTTTTTATACGGCACACTTTATGCCCCTGCACAAGCGATAATGTTCGGTCTTGATTTTAAAGGGATGATAGCCTGGATTGTCGCTGGACTTCCTTGGGACTGCGTTCACGGAATAAGCAACTTTTTTTCGGGCTTTTTGATAGTTCCATTTATAGCCATAATAAGAAAAGCTCAAAAAACAACAAAATTATCATAAAAAAGTGAGTATAACTCAAAACAGTTATACTCACATTTTTTGTTAAAAGTATTTATCAGGTCGGCTCTTTATTTTACCAAAGAAACAATCGCTTCGCCGATTTTTTCAACTGCGAACTGTTTTTCAACAGCACCGATATTATAGGCAACCTTAGGCATACCATAAACCACGCAGGTTTCCTCTGTCTGACCGATTGTTCTTGCCCCTGCATTTTTCATATTGAGCAAGCCTCTTGCACCGTCGTCACCCATACCTGTAAGGATAACGCCGATTGCATTTTCGCCTGCCACCTCAGCAACAGAGTTGAACAAGACCTCAACCGAAGGACAATGTCCGTTGACCTTTTCGCCCTCAAAGCATTTTATATAGAACTTATTGCCCTTTTCCTCAATTTCCATTTGCAATCCGCCTGGTGCAACATAGATAACGCCCTGCCTAATCAAATCTCCGTTTTGAGCTTCCTTGGCTCTCATATTACAATTTGTATCAAGACGATTTGAAAAAAGCTTTGTAAAGCCAGACGGCATATGCTGAGTTATAACTATGCCAGGCGTATCTTCTGGCAAGTTCTTAACCACTTTAAGAATAGCGTCTGTTCCGCCCGTTGAAGCACCTATTGCAATAATTGTGCTTGTAGCTTTTTTATTCTTTAATGAAGCATTTATATCAGATTTTTCAGACTTTTCCACAAAAGCATCAACTTTATCTGAAAAGACTTCATTTTTTTCTGCTGCATTTGCTTTTTCCGTTTTATTTACGGTTACAGTTACATCGGCATTTTTGTTATGCTCCTTTAAAGTTAACGCAACTGTTTCTACCATTTCATCAAAGAAAGAGTCCTCATAATTACCGTTTACATTTTCAGGCTTATTTATGATTTTTTCAATATTCAAATTACTGAGAACATCTTTATTACAATCAAAAGGCAATACCGCAATTATAGGTATATTATTTTCGTCAGCCTTAATCTTTTTAAGAGCTGCAAAGCCTCTGTCAACAGGCATTTTAATATCTGCAATAATCACATCAGGATTTAACAGATTTTTAAGCTTAATAATATTTTCTGTTTTAGATGCGTGTCCAACTGCATTAAGCCCTGAATTCTTTGTAGATTTACGCATCATAAAAAGTAAAAATTCATTTGTTTCACTGAATATTAAAATTTTTATATCTTTCAAATTAAATTCCTCCTTTACTAAATCAAAACCGCAAAATATTATATGGAATTTAATTCATTTATTAGTTTTTTAAGTGAATCACTTTCAGGGAAGAAGAAAATATGACCTTGTGCTGATTCATCTATCTTCATATCGTCGTTACATACGGAGAAAGTGCTTTCAACACATATATTCTTATTTTCATCATAATTTTCAAGCCTTGTAATAGGATAAAGCAACATATCTTTTATAGGGTCTATACAAACCATACCTGCTTCAAGCCATATCTTAAAATCGGTATATTTTGAAATAGCACTCAGATATGAAGACATCATTATATTAGCAACCTCTTGAATTGCTGAAACAGAATCTTCATTTATTATAAAAAGATTATCGTTATATTCTTCGTCAGTTACAATCTGGCGTAAAAGCTTTTTAGCAAAATCTTTTTTTACAACAAAGAGCGTTGCACCTAATAAGTCGTTTGTAAAGCCCAAAAGAACGCCTATCATTTCTTCGTTGCTGCTAAAAGCAGTTGAAAGAGCCATCGCACTTGCTGGCAATACATTTGAAATATCAACAGAAATTCTTGTTTCAAGCATTTTGCCAAGCACTGCTGTTGCCTTACCCATACCGACATTGCCTATTTCCATAAGAGTTTCAACAACCTCAGGTTCTAAATTTTTAACAGAAGCTCCGTCCATTTTTTTCACTCCCAACACCGAATATAAAGAATATGTTTTTATTATATATATAAAAAGTTATTCCGTCAAGTTACAAGCAAGGCACTCTGATATTTTTCAAAGTGCCTTTTTGAACTATTTTTTTGTAACACTTATACCCACTTCATAGGTACCATAAGCCCAAGAATTAGTATTATCCTTAATTCTTACCTTAACCTGAACCTTTTTAGTGTTTTCGTTAAAATTCTCTATTTCAGAGAAATCAACATCTGCAAAAATTGAAGATGAACCCAACTGAGAAAGAGATGCCGTTGGACCAACTATCTTTACGCCGTTGATAGAGCTTTGTGTCAGTTTAACATCATAGCCCTCAGGAATATTTTTGAACGAAATATTTTCCTTTGGTATATCAAAGCTTGCAGACGAAAGATTTCTTGCATCAACGATAACTGTAAACGATTTTATATCATCTTGGATTGTAACATCAGAAAGCTTTGCGTCAAAGGTGAATTTGTTGCGTGTTGCACCAACCTTATGAATATCGATAGTGCCTACTGCAATTTTAGTCAATGAATCAACATAGCTTTCCTCTGCGGCAATTTTAACGGTTGCAGGCGATATTGTTATATCAAGCGGATTATTGATATAATCTGCCGGCATATCATAGAAATCAACGGTTACAGGAACTGTTTTAAGCTTTTTAACGGGTACAGTAACAGTAACATCCTTACCGCCGTTTATTGTAAGATAGCTCATATTTCCGCCGTATTCATTTTTAGGAATAATCTCCGCAACAACAGTTGTTGATGATGTAAGCTTTTCAACATCGAAGTTTACCTTTGCTATAACCGAGGTGATTTTATTAACCTCAGTTGCAGGACCTGATATTAAAACGCTTGTTGTTGAAAGTACAGGCTTTTCAGAAATATAGCCCTCTGTGATAAGACGGTCTATATTTATATCGCTCTGCAAGGTGAAGGTAGCTTCTTTATAGACATCAAAATACATTTCAATATCATTTTGAGAAAGTTCAAGAATTTCATAGTTAAGGCTTTCATCAGATGGCTTTGCAACAAGTTTAAGAGTGTGCTTACCAACTGAATCAACATAATTCGTCTGTGCAGAAACATTTATATCATCTGCACCAAGAGAGCCTACTATATATCTTTTACCTCTTACCTTAACATCGACAAAATAAGTCTTTGTATCAAAATTCTGAAGATTTGACTGTTCGGGCACGCTGTTTTTCAAATCTATTATTACAGGCACATTTTCAATGGTCTTTGTAATTTCAGTTCCAACCGTCATTGAAATAACAACCCACAAGAAAAAAGCAACTATAACTGAAAAAACAAGAACAAATTTATTGTTGTAAAATAAATCGTGAAGAGTTAATCTTTTTTTGCCCATTTTTTAACCCTCCCCAAAATATTATCATCGCCGTCTTTAATATCACCCAAAAGATAATTTGTAAGTCTTTCACGAAGCTCACCGTCTGAAATGTTTCTATAAAGAACACCTTTGAGTGCTATTGAGATATAACCTGTTTCCTCTGAAATAACTGCAACCATACAGTCACTCTGTTCGCTGATACCAAGTGCCGCTCTGTGTCTTGTACCAAGTTCACTGCTTATTGCGTTATTCTGTGTAAGAGGAAGAATACAACCAGCAGCACAAACCTTACCATCTCTGACTATCATCGCACCATCGTGGAGAGGTGCTTTCGGATAGAAAATATTGCCGACAAGCTCGGCTGTAACCTGTGCATCTATCGCTGTACCTGTTTTGATAATCTCACCGAGCATAATATCCTTTTCAAACACGATAAGAGCACCGATTTTTTTATCACTCATATCAGAAGCAGCTCTGCAAATTCTTGCTATTGCATTTTTCCAATCATCACGCAATTTCAAAATATTTGCATTTTTTCCGTTGAAAAGTCCGATATTGCTAATTGAACTTTTACCAACTGTTTCAAGTGCGTGGCGTATTTCAGGCTGAAACAAAACTACAACTATAACAACTGCTGATTCAAACAGCAAGGTAAGAAGATAGCCTACCGCCTGCATATCAAGCCATTGAACAACGAGCTTTAAAACAATAAGGAACAAAAGACCTTTCACGAGCTGAACCGCTCTTGTTTCTCTTACAAGCTTGATACCGTTATATAAAATAAACGCAACAAGGCATATATCTAAAAAGTCAACAATTCTGAAAGTTGACATCAGGCTCAGAAAAGACCTGAATGTTTCTTGTATAAAATCCCAAAACATATTTATCAATCCTTAAAATGCACAAAGCATATATTTTTTCTATAACTATTTTATTTTAACACAATTATCTGTTTTTTGCAATTTTTATTACTGCATCGCAAAACATTTCCGCTTCATTCAAGCTATTGAACGCCGACGGAGAAACTCTTATCGTCCCCGTTTTATCAGTGCCATAGCTTAAATGTGCAAGAGGTGCACAATGAAAGCCTGCCCTCAAAGCAAAGCCCATATCATTGAGTTTCAATGCACCCTCTTCACTTTTTATCCCCTCAATATTAAAGGAAAGAACAGGTGCGTAGAATTTTTCATTATGCTCACCCGTATAAAAAATTATATTATCATTATCCGCTAATTTTTTTCTTATTTCTTTTATAAGCTTTATTTCGTGGTCGTGAATTCTTTTAACCGATTTACTCTTAACAAAATCTATACCTGCTGAAAGACCGATTATCCCTATTGCATTTACTGTTCCACTTTCAAATCTGTCTGGGTAAAAATCAGGCTGTTCAAGCTTACTTGAAAGACTGCCCGTTCCGCCCTCAATAATCGTATTAAGAATTTCAGGCTCTCTGCAAACAATAGCACCCGTTCCCATAGGGCCATAAAGTCCTTTATGCCCAGGCATACAAAGATAGTCAATATTCATCTGTTCAATATTTATAGGAAGAATACCAGCACCTTGTGCACCGTCAACTATGAAAGCAAGTCCCTTTCCTTTAGCCAGTTCGCCTATTTCTTTTATCGGCATAACCGTTCCGAAAACATTTGAAGTGCAGGTGCATATTATCGCCCTTGTGTTCGGCTTAATAAGTTCTTCAAAGCTTTCAACCGTTTTCTTCGTGTTCTCTGGATAAACCTTTGCAATATCATAGGTTATAATATTGTCCATTTTCATTTTATGAACAGGTCTTATAACTGCATTATGCTCCAACTGAGAAATTATAATGTGGTCGCCTTTATTAAGAATTCCCTTTATAACAAAATTCAAAGCGTGAGTACAATTAAGGGTGAAAATAACATTTTCAGGCTCATTCCCTCCAAAAAACTCTGCAAGCTTAACCCTGCAATTATAAATCATTTCCGAGGTTTCCATAGCCATTTTGTGACCGCTTCTGCCAGGATTTGCACCATATTTTTTCAACGCCGTTCTTACTGCATTTTCAACATTGGTAGGTTTAGGATAAGTGGTTGCCGCATTATCCAGATATATCACAGCACGCCACTGCCCAACACTCTTATTTTTGATTTTTCAAGTAATGCCTTTACCTTTTCAACATCTCCGTTAAAAACAAGCACAAAACCACAGCCACCTGTTTCATTTATCTGACTTAGCCTTCTTATATAAGCCTTATAGCCGTTTGCCATAAGGATATTTTTACCTTTTGTTGCGTGAGTTATAGAAGTTACTCTTACATATGAATTCATTTTTGTCACCTCTGCAACATATTTTTCAGGCAATAATGCCTAATCCATATTATGTTGAAGAGGTTAAAAGGTTATTGTTTCTTTTCTATAAGGCATACTGCGTGTGCAGAAATACCCTCGCCCGAGCCTGTAAAGCCGAGCTTTTCCTCCGTTGTTGCCTTTACGCTTACACTTTCAACATTTATTTTACAAGCAGTTGCAATATTTACACGCATTTGAATTATATAATCTTGAAGCTTCGGAGCTTGTGCTATAACAGTAGCGTCTATATTTCCGACTTCATAGCCACTTATATTCAATTTTTCTGCAACAGTTTCAAGCAATTTAAGACTATTTGCATCTTTGTATCTCTTATCTGTATCGGGGAACATTTTTCCTATATCGCCCATAGCAGCAGCACCAAGCAACGCATCAGCTATTGCGTGAAGAAGAACATCTGCGTCAGAATGACCGAGCAAGCCCTTTTCATAAGGGATTTGCACACCGCCCAAAATAAGAGGTCTGTCCTCCACAAGCTTATGAACATCATAACCGTGACCTATTCTCATTTTTTACATCTCCTTTTAGTTCAACAATACCGAAGCACTGAGCACATCTTCAGGTGTAGTTATTTTGATATTGCTATATTCACCTTCAACCATAAACACCTTTACGCCTATGGTTTCAAGCAATTTACAGTCGTCTGTAAACAAGCTGGCTTTTTCTCCGAGTTCATTTACCGCCTTTTGATAAAGTTCTTTTTTAAACACTTGCGGCGTTTGTACTGCCCATAGTTTTGAGCGTTCGGGTGTATCTACAATAAAGCCTTTTTCATCAACAACCTTAATTGTGTCCTTAACTCTTACACCTATTGCAGCAGCATTGTGTTCAAAAGCCGACTGTATTGTTTTGTTTATCCCTTCAAGTGAAATCAACGGTCTTGCCCCGTCGTGTATTGCGATAAAGTCAGCGTCCTTGTCAACTACTTGCAACGCATTGAAAACGCTTTCCTGACGGGTTTTGCCTCCGCTAACTATATTTGTAAGCTTGCTTATTCCATATTTTATAGAAAGGCTTTCTATTGTTTCCTTGCTTTCCTGCTTTGTTGAAACGATAATTTCATTTATAAACTCACTTTTTTGAAAAGCCGATAATGTTCTTATTATAACGGGCACTTCGTCAATTTCAAGAAATTGCTTGTCAATTCCGCCCATTCTTGAAGAAGAGCCAGCCGCCACAATTATTGCACTCGTTTTTTTATCGTTCAATTAAGAACACCTCCGTTTTACAGAACCTTTTTAAGATTTTCTATTTCTGTCTGTGCCGTTGCTCCGTTTCTATATGGTGCGACCATATAGGAATACGAGAAGAAAAGTGCTCCGCTACAACGGACAGAGTTTTTAACAAAGCTATATTCCTCAGCAAGTATATTGCTATTGTTCACCCATTCATTTTTATAGGCATTACCTGCGTTATTGTCAACCTTTCCGCACTTATAAGGTGCAATACCTATCAATAGTTTTACGCTGTCAGCAGTTGTAATTTTCTCCCACTTTTCAACCATTGTTTTAAAAGGTGCAGTCTGATGATTTAAAGCAAAATAAACCTGCGGTGCAATATAGTCTATATATCCGCTTTTTGAGCACCACAAATAAACATCTGCATAGTGCTGAGAGTAAACCTTTTCGATATTTGACTGAGGACTTGCCCCCACTCTTACAGTTTTATCAATGCTCTTTACTGCATTATACATACCTGAAACAAAGGCTGAAACATTCTGTCTGCGAAAATCTGCAAGAGAAAGCTGACCGCCTGAATTTTTATAGGCATTATATTTAGCACTG
>JAILBY010000206.1 GCA_024680655.1 Clostridiales bacterium
AGACCCTTTGGCTTCAAAAAAAGTACCTGCCCTTTTAGAGATAGGAAAAAGTTTTTTGCAATACGCAACAGGGCTATTGCAACAGGCAGGTATAACAGCTTCTTATGCTTTTGCAGGTTTTGTAATAGGAACAACCGTCGGCTTTATATTTGCTATTCTTATGAGCATTTCAGGGCTTGTAGAAAAACTTATACTACCATATTTGTTAGTATCGCAGATGATTCCTATTCTTGGACTTGCACCGATTATATTTGCTCTTGTTAAAGATATAGCAGTATCAAGAGTTGTAATTGCAGCATATATTACATTTTTCCCTGTTTCAGTTAATTTGCTCAGCGGACTTAAATCGGCAGAGCATAATAAAATTATTATGATGCAGGTTTACGCATCAAAAAAAATAAGTCTATATACAAAATTGTTGATACCAAATGCCGTACCGTACTTGTTTACTGGATTAAAAATTTCAGCACCTATGGCTGTAACGGCGGCAATTCTGGTTGATACACTTAGTGCAAAAAATGGTATAGGCTATGTTATTGTTTTCACTCTTTACGGAGGCGGAACAACGGGGCAATTCTGGCCAGCAGTTATTATTGCCGCACTTCTTGGAGTTTTGAGCTTTTTTATAATATCAGCCGCAGAATATATTTTTGTACCGTGGAAACGACAAAAAAAGGGGGCTGAATGATGAAACAAGAGAAAGTACAGAAATTTGTTTTCCCCGTTTTGCTTGGTGTAGTGATTATTGCTCTTTTGCAGAGCGGGCTTATACATAAGCTGTTTCATATAAAGGTATTACAGCTTCCGTTACCTTCAAGTATTGCTCAGGCGATTGCTGAAAACATCCAAAAGATTATACCAAACGCAATAGTGACTATTTTGCCTGCAATTTCAGGCTTACTGCTTGGTGCTTTAATCGGATATTCAATAGCGTTATTTGTGACGGCTTATCCTAATCTTGGCTATGGCAGTTTATTTCTGATGACGATTATTACATCAGTTCCGATAGTTGCACTTGCACCGCTTATGAACCGTTGGTTTCCAAATCCATTTTTTGCAAAGCTTGCTGTTGTAATAGTTGCATCTTCGGGTGCTATGGCAGTAAATGCTTTCCATGGTCTTAGCGACTTGCCGAAAAATGTTCTTGATTTAATGTATGCGAATGCGGCATCAAAACGGGAAACATTTATAAAGCTAAGAATACCTAACAGCTTGCCCTATGTTTTTACGGCATTTAAAATCGGCATAACAGCCGCTATGCTTGCTACGATTATCAGCGAATTTTTCTCAACTCAGACATCAGGGCTTGGCTATATGATTAAATATACCTTAAAGGTTGGCAATCAGAAACAAATCGGTTGGGCTTATATAGTGTCAGCCTCAATAGTAAGTATTTTATTTTATTCAATAATCTGTTTCTTTGAACGCAGACTATTGAAATGGCATATATCACAAAAGAAAAAATAAAGGAAAAGGAATGATTATTGTGAAATTCAAAAAAATTATCGGATTAGTGTTAGTGTTTTCATTGATAGCGGTTGTTATCAGTGGATGCGGAAAACAGAAAACAACATCTAAGGAGCTTGATAAAATTACAGTTCAATCTCTTTGGTTGCCTCAGGGACAGTTTGCAGGTCTTTATGTTGCTGATTCAAAGGGCTTCTATGAAGAAGAGGGCATTGATGTTGAAATCTTGCCAGGCGGTACAGATGTAAGCTCAGAGGAACAGGTTGAAAATGATGTGGCACAGGTTGGCGTTGCTTTTTACAGCAGTGTTCTTACATATCAGGAAGGTGGATATGACTTTATAAATGTATTCCAGACTTTCCAGACAAGTCCACAGTACCTTGTTGCAAAGGCATCTTCTGGTATTAAAACGGGTGCAGACTTAAAGGGCAAAAATGTTGGTAGCTGGTTTGGCGGCAGACAGTATGAATTCTACGCACTTGCACAGTTGAATGGTCTTGACCCTGAAAAAGATATTAAATGGAAACAGCAGGATTACACACTTGACCAGTTCAATTCTGGTGAATTAGATGTAGCTTCTGCAATGAGCTATAACGAGTATTTGTTACTCTTACAGACATATCAGGAATCTGATTTGAATGTTATTGATATGAACAAAGAGGGTGCAGCTCTCCTTGAAGACTGCTTGTTTGTAAAGCGTTCTTGGGCAGAACAGAATAAGGATTTGCTTGTAAGATTTTTAAGAGCAACTATAAAGGGCTGGAAATATACAAGTGAAAATCCTGAGGAAGCAGCTCAGATAGTTTACAATATCGGTCAGAACAGCACACTTGACCATCAGGTTGCTATGACTAAAAAGGTACTTGAAACAGTAATTCCAGAGGGCAATAATGCTTCTCAGATAGGTTATCTTAACCCTACAAGCATCCAGAGGACGATTGATTTAGGCTATCAGTCTGGCTTGACAAAGAATAAGATTGATATAAGCAAGAGCGTAGATTCTTCGTATTGGGAAGCTGCCGTTAAATAAGGAGGCATTATATATGAAAAAAATTCTTGTAAGCGAATGTCTTTACGGTGGAAGAATTGTCAGATATGATGCAGGCGATGTTTCAGAAAAAAATCCTATTTTCTTAAAATGGAAACAAGAGGGCAGACTTATTCCGATTTGCCCTGAGGTATTCGGCGGACTTCCTATACCACGCCCTGATTCTCAAAGAGTCGGTGACAAGGTTAAAACCGGTGCAGGAAAAGATGTAACTGCTGAATATACAAAGGGAGCAGAAGAGGTTTTAAGACTTGCAAAGGAAAATGATATTGCATTTGCCATTATGAAACAGGATAGTCCGTCTTGCGGTACTAAATTTATCTATGACGGTACTTTTACAGATACCAAAAAAGAAGGGCAAGGACTTGCTGTTGAATATTTAAGAAACGCTGGATTTAAAGTTTTCGGCGAAGAAGATATTGAACAAGCTGCAGAGCTTTTGGCAACTCTTGAAAAATAAATCAAAAAAAAGCATTCTTAAAGAATGCAAATAAGATAATTAACATTTTTTAGATATTATCTTCCTATATACTGTTAAAAAATAGGTTAGGGTGTTTAAGCCTTAACCTATTTTTTCGTTTGTTGCCATAATCAAAACAAATAATATATAAAAGAGCAACCTATAAGCTTATATAATTAAAGTGTACTGCCTTGAATTTAGCGTTTTAATGTGTTACAATATTTCAAATCTATTTTTTTGAGGAAGTGCAAATATGAGAAGTGATTTATTAAAAGAAGGCCCTTCAAGAGCCCCTCACCGTTCATTACTCAATGCGTTGGGCATTGATGATACAGAAATGAAGCGTCCTTTTATCGCTGTTGTAAACTCAAAGAGCGATTATATTCCAGGACATCAGCAGCTTGACCAGATTGCTAATGCTGTTAAAGACGGTATACGTAACGCAGGCGGTGTTCCTTTTGAATTCAATACAATAGGTGTTTGCGACGGTCTTGCTATGAACCATAAGGGAATGAAATATTCTCTTTGTTCAAGAGAGCTTATTGCTGATTCTATTGAAGTTATGCTTACTGCTCACCCTCTTGATGCAGTAGTATTTATTCCTAACTGTGATAAAATTGTTCCTGGTATGATGCTTGCAGCTTGCAGACTTAATTTGCCATCAATTTTTGTAAGCGGTGGTCCTATGCTTTCAGGTAAGGGCATTGATGCAAGAGTTGGTCTTAATGAAATGTTTGAATATGTTGGCGGTTATTCAGTAGGCAAGGTTACTGCTGAACAGTTGGCAGAGGTTGAACAGACTGCTTGTCCTACTTGTGGCTCTTGCTCGGGTATGTACACTGCAAACTCAATGAACTGCCTTACAGAAGCTATCGGTATGGCATTACCAGGCAACGGTACAATTCCTTTTGTTATGTCGGCTCGTCGTCGCCTTGCTAAAAAGACAGGTGAGCGTATAGTTGAACTTTTGAAGGAAGATATAAAGCCATCTGATATTTTAACTCAAAAGGCTTTTGAAAACGCTATGAGAACTGATATGGCTCTTGGCTGTTCAACTAACACAATTCTTCACCTTACTGCTATTTCTCACGCAGCAGGTAATGATATAAACCTTAAAATGCTTGACCAGATAGGTCAGAAAACTCCTCAAATTTGTAAGCTTAATCCAGCAGGTACAATCTTCATTGAAGATTTAAACGCTATGGGCGGTATTCAGGCTGTTATGAAAGAGCTTGACAAGTGCGGTCTTATCAATACAGATTGCCTTACTGTAAGCGGTACAGTAAAAGACAGAATAAAGAATGCACCTGATGCAGACGGTACTGTTATTCATACTCTTGATAATCCATACAGTAAAGACGGCGGTCTTGCAGTTCTTTGGGGCAACCTTGCACCAGACGGAAGCGTTGTCAAGAAAGGTGCTGTTCTTCCTGAAATGATGCAGCATAAAGGTCCTGCCCGTTGCTTTAACAGCGAGGAAGAGGCATATTCTGCAATTACGGGCGGAAAAATCAAAGAGGGCGATGTGGTTGTTATTCGCTATGAAGGACCAAAGGGTGGCCCTGGTATGAGAGAAATGCTTTCACCTACTTCTGCAATTATGGGTATGGGACTTGGCTCATCTGTTGGTCTTTTGACAGACGGCAGATTTTCAGGTGCAACAAGAGGTGCTGCAATCGGACACGTTTCACCAGAAGCGGCAGTAGGCGGACCTATCGCACTTGTTGAAGACGGTGACGAAATTGAAATAGATATACCTGCAAGAAAATTACAGCTCAATGTTCCAGAAGAAGTTATTGAACAGAGAAAGGCTAAGTGGACTGCACCAAAGCAGGAGCTTACAGGATATTTAAAACGCTATGCTCAGCACGTAACCTCAGGTGCACAGGGTGCAGTTTTTGAGGACTGATTAACAGAGTTTTTAATAAATAAAAAAGAGAGCTAAAGCTCTCTTTTTTTGATGTTAAAAAATAAATTTATATCATCATTATTATAAATTTTTATATCAGTTTTATCTAATGTTTCACCAATTATTATTGAAATACCATATTTGTATTTGTATTTGTATTCTCCATCATTATCAATGAATTCCATAATTTTTTTTAAATCATTGTTTATATTTGTGTTCCAATATGTTTTGAATTCCATTACTAAGAGATTATAATCATTATTACCTCTTTTGTGAATAATTATATCTGGATAAACTCCATCAGGAAAAGAGAGAAGAGTTTTTTTCTTGTTTGTATTCCTATTATACTCGCAATCTAAATTATAACTTTTGTATTTATTAGAGTCGGATATTTCATTTTGTAAATATTATGCATATCTAAAAACTATTGACCTTTCTCCAAGATGATGTAAAGAATCAGGATCTTTATCATTATCAGGCGAATTATTTATCAAGTATTCATCGTTAGTGTAAAGTTTATAAATTGAATTTATAATCATTTGATATAATTCTTTATCTTCTTCAAGTAAAGTTTTAAAACCTTTTGTATCTTTCATTTCTTCCATAAATATTTCCTCCTAATAAATATAAATATATCACAAAGTAAAAACTTTTTCAATTATATATTACAGGATATTTAAAACGCTATGCTCAGCACGTAACCTCAGGTGCACAGGGTGCGGTTTTTGAGGACTGATAAACAGTTTTAATAAAAGCATAAACGACGCTATTTTCTAATAGCGTCGTTTTTATCGTTATTCATAATTAAAATTTGCAATAAAAAAGCTCCTACAAAAGCAGGAGCTTTAATTTTAATAATGTTAAGCCTCAATTTCAAATTTAAGTTTATCAAGAGCAGCTTTACGGTTAAGGCTGTGTTCGCCTATCATTGAAACCTTACCGTCTATAACAGCACCACGCTGAACTTCGATAGAGCCTACTGTTATATCGCCCATAAGAACTGAATCGGAGCATACTGTAAGGTCCTGAACAACTGCAACATTACCCTTTATGTAACCTTCGATTATAGCATCACGAACTTCAACATTACCAGCAATCTGTGTTTCAGAAGAAACGCTGAGGCTGTTTACTGCACTTATATTGCCCTGAACCTTTGCGTTATTCATAGCAATCTGTTCAGCCTTAACTCCGCCCTTAATCTTACCTGTAACAGAAAGGTGAGATTTACAAGCGAGGTCACCGATTATTGTGCCGTCCATATCAACCATACCGTCTGATTCAAGAGAACCTCTTATTATAGTTCCGTCAGCGATTATAGTCTTTTTAGCAGGAGCATTAGGGAAGCCCATATTGCTCATAAAGTTATCATTAGAACCGCCATTTCCTGAACCGCCAGCATTATTGCCAGAGTTAAAGTCGCCTGTTGAAGCACCAAAACTACTGTTTGCGGCAAATGAAGAATTAAGAGGAGCAGAAGTATCAGCAGATGATGTGAAGGAAGAAGCTGAATTACCTGAGGATATATCAACAAAAGTGTCGCCTGAATTGTTGATTGCATCAACGAATGAAGAAATATCATTGTCATCAATTTCCTTTTCTTCAGCCTCATCATCAAATGAAGCGAGGAATTCAGGGACATTATTTTCTTCCTGCTGAGCAGGCTGAGGGTTAATATCCTCTTTGCTTACAGTTTCAAAAGTAGCCTCTTTGACAACCTTTGGTGGTTCGTCAGAAGCTTTTATTTCCTCTTTTTCTTCTTTGGCATCACTGCCGTATAAAGTTTCTTTAAATGCCTGCTTTAAATCATCATTCCAAGCCATATTTTTCTTCCTCCATACCTTAATTATTCAAAACGGAACGGTTTTGTTGAAGTTGTTAATTTATCGAATTTATAGCCGTTTGCCTTTAATTCTTCAATGATAGAAGGTAAAGCGGCAACTGTTTCGCCTTGTCTTGCTCTGTCGTGCATAAGGACAACCGAGCGTGTTTTTGAGCCGATACCATTGATGACATTATCGTGAATTTCTTTTGCTTCAAGACCATAATAAGAAGAATCGCCTGAGCTGACATTCCAATCGTGATAGATAAAGCCTCTGGCTTCCATTTCGTTGATAATTTCTTTCTGGTAAGCGTTGCCTTCAAGCCAGTCGTTTGTTGAACCGCCAGGATAACGGAAAAGTACAGGTGCTGTACCAGTTTGAGTTTTAATCAAAGAATAGATTTTATACATATCAGCGAGGAATGCCTCGGTTGAACTGTATATAAGGTCGTAATCGTGAGAATATGAATGCATACCCAAAGCGTGACCTCTGTCAACAATTTCTTTATAAAGAGGGAGTAACTCCTCGTCCTCTGTTCCCGTTACAAAGAAAGTAGCTTTAACATCATATTGGTCTAATATATCAAGAATTTCCTTTGTCTTTGAAGAAGGGCCATCATCAAATGTGAGATAGATAGTTTTTTCTTTTGTTGCATAAACGGGCTCGCTTCTCCAAGGAACGACCATATCAGAATAAACATCAAGAATAACTCTACCATTTGAGCCGTATTCAAGTTCTTGTGAATCTGATTTATCAGAAGTCAAAAGTGAATTCTGCACCAGAAGATTACGGTTTTCCTCTTTCACCTTACTGATTTGTACGGAAAAAATCGATAAGATAATTGTCGGAACAAAAATAAGAAGTAAACCGATTACACGGATTGCAATTTTTATACGCTTGACATTTTCTCTATTATACATAATAATCCTTTACTCTCTCGATTTAAGATTGATA
>JAILBY010000212.1 GCA_024680655.1 Clostridiales bacterium
GCATTAGCTGTTCTCTTTTATTGTAACAGAAAAAATATAGAGAAATAAGAAAGAAAAAAAGTCAAATTAAAAATAATAAAAGCAATAATATAAAAACATAGCAAAACAAAAACAAATTTATTCTTTAAAATAGAACATAGCTTAAAGCGTTTTGCAAAAAGCAATAGAGAACAGAACAGTCAATTTTCTTAAACAAGACGAAAATTAAATAACGCTGTTTCCGTTGCAATTACATTTTATGTAAATGCTTGATGAACTTCCGTTGCCATATCTATAATTGTAAGTAACCTTTGACCAAGGAATAATAAGACCATTAGGACTTCCGCCAGAGGAAAGATTTCTGATTATTCCATTGAAATAACTGCCTGCATCATAATATGAATAAGAAAAAGAAACAGAAGAACCTTTTACATAATTAAAGCTTGCAACCATTGTAAAGTTGTTGCCGCTGTGTGTTTTTGTTTTTGTAAAGGTTGCACTCTTAACGCCCGAAGCGGACATAGTTGCCAATTTTCTTGCAGAGGTGTAAGGCTCAACCTGAACTATTTTGTAAAGCTTTTCAGTTGAAACAGAGCCGTCTTCCTCCAAGACTTCTTTTTCTGAAAGTAAAATTTCCTGAGAACTTGCAAAAGCTGAAATAAACAGAGTGCTTAAAATTAAAACTAAAATTAAAACAACCGATGTGAGTTTTTTCATAAACAAGACCTCCAATATGAAATTTTAAATTTGTTTTACGCTCCTTGCTATTTTTATTGCATCATCTTGTGAAAAGCCATAACATTCAACACTTATAATAACATTGCCGTCAAACCAGATGAATATGTAGCTATCATCAAGACTATTATTTGGTATAAAAACCGCAGTGTGGCCGTTTATATCTGTTGCCATTGCAGAGGGGATATCCTCTTGTTCAAGAAAAGTATATTTGAATTCATTTGCGAAATAACTGAAAGAAACGCTTCTGTGAGTTCCGTTCTTTTCGCTTGTATAAACTCCGCCCTTGTTATTTTTGTTAGCCTCAAAGAAGAAATCATCAAGCCTGTATGTAATAGCATAAATCAAGCCGTCCGCATTTTCAGGGAAAAGTATATCTTTTGAGCGTATCGTTGTATTTTTACCATCAGAAAGAACGGAAAAATCGCCTATGTAGTTAAACGAAGCGTTAACGCTGAAAATTGAGAATAATAGAACTAATACAAGTATTATTCCAGCAAGGGCAGGAAAAACCTTTGTGTGATAAGGTATATTCTTAAAGCGTTGCTTGTTCTTTTCTGAAAATTCAACTATCTTTTTGCTGTTTGCAGTTTTAGCATTGTCTGCAAAAGCGATATATTCTTTTGTGAGAGCTTCTTCCAAGGCTTTGGTAAGCTTTGAGTTTTCCTGCATCTTTTTTCCTCCTTTCGTTTTCTTCCTATATCTTCTTTGCTAAAATGGCTTTTGCTCTTTCGATTCTTTTGTAAGCCGCTTCAACTGATATATTAAGAATTGAGGCTGTTTCCTGAACGGAATAGCCTATAACGCAGTTGAGGTAAAGAGCGTCTTTCATACCACTTGGCAAATTCTTAATTCTCTTAATAAGCTCCTTGTAATCAATGCTGTCCAAAATATCGTCCTTGACAGCGACAAATTGTAAGTTTTCTTCCGATGCACTGTTGAATATAGTTTTTTTGTTTTTATTGTATATATCAATAGAAACATTCTTTACTATAATAACGACAAAAGCCTTTGTTTTTGGACAATCAATTTCAGAAATTTTATCAATATTTTCACTTATTTTAAGGAAAGCTTGATTTACCGCATCTTCTGCATCAGGATCATTTTTTAAAATTTTGAAAGCAACAGAGTACATAACGGCTTTATATAAATTATGTATTCTTGCAACCTTTTCCTGCTGCTCGGCTGTTAAGGGTTTTGATGAAGAAATACAATCCATTATGATACCTCTTTTCTTTGTTGATTTTTAGCGTTATTTTTTAATCTTTAATGGTCAGTTCAACGGGACAATGGTCAGAACCATATATCTCTGAATGAATACGAGCGTTTTCAAGTCGGTTTTCAAGCTCTTTTGAGGCTATGAAGTAATCGATACGCCAACCTGCATTGTTTTCTCTTGCGTGGAAGCGGTAGCTCCACCAAGAATAAGCACCCGTTTTGTCGGGATAAAAATATCTGAATGTGTCAATAAATCCGCTGTTCAAGAGTGCGGTGAATTTTTCTCTTTCTTCGTTTGAAAAGCCTGGCTTACCCACATTTGGTTTAGGGTTTTTGAGGTCAATTTCATTGTGAGCAACATTCATATCACCGCAAGCGATAACGGGCTTTTTCTTTCTTAAATCATTGAGAAAGCTGTTGAAAGCGTCTTCCCACTTCATTCTGAAATCAAGTCTTGCAAGCTCGGGCTGAGCGTTTGGGGTATATACCGTTATAATATAATAATCATTAAACTCTGCCGTTATGACTCTGCCCTCGGTGTCAAGCTCGTCAATGCCTATTCCGTATGTGACAGAGAGCGGTTTTTCTTTTGTAAAGAGTGCAGTTCCCGAGTATCCTTTTTTTTCGGCGTAGTTCCAAAATTGATAGTAGCCATCTAATTTTAAATCTATCTGTCCCTCTTGTAGTTTTGTTTCCTGCAAGCAAAAGACATCTGCATTAAGAGTTTTGAATACTTCTTCAAAGCCTTTTCCTACGCAAGCTCTTATACCGTTTACATTCCAAGAAACAAATTTTTTCATTTTTCTACCTCAGCTTTTATATAATATAACTATAATATAACACATTTTAAGTAAAAAATCTTTACTTTTTTAATAAAAATTTGTATTTTTTTTACTTTTTATAGATTTTTTGTTTTTCCAAGAAAAAAAGATACTATATAAGCGATATTTTTAACCTTGTTTGAGCAAAAATAATCAAAAAATCAGTTGTAACTTTGTTCAATATTAGACCTTGAAAATACTGATGTTTTGCTACTTTTCAACTTGACAAAAATATAACTATGTTGTAAATTATAAGAGTATATTGTATCTAAATAAAAAGACGAAAAGATACAGTTCGGGTGCGTTTTGCATTCGGTAATTTTGAAAGGAGAAAAAATCCAATGAACGCAAAATTTAAGAAAATTATTGCTATTTTAGGTGCAGTTGCAATCGTTCTTTCTTTCGCTGCTTGTAAGGGCAAAAAAGACGATGAAACAACCACAACAGAGGCTACAACTGCTGAAACAACAACAGAGGCTACAACAGTAGCAGACGAAACAACTGCCGCTTCTGGTGAAACAACAACAGAGGCTTCAAAAGAAAAGACAACAGATGAAATCGTTCAGGCATTTAACACAGCTTATGCTGCTTCATATTCATCACTTAAAGTTACAGACGCAATGAAACTTGAAAACATACATGGTCTTGGAAAGACAATTGAAGGTGCGGCAAAAAAGATCGTTGACCCAATTCTTTCAAGTTCTTTCAAGTCTAAGACTCAGCCAATGGCTCCTTCAAGTGACGCTACTTACACAAACTCAGGTAAGTGTAACTTAACTGCTGCCGAGGTTGCAACTGCAACATATAAGGATAACGGCAATGGTACAGCAACAATTAAGATTTGTCCAAAGCAGACAAATATGTCAAAGAAGGGTGCTGACGGTCAGGGTAAGCTCTTTAATGTTTTCGGCGATATGGCTACTTCAATTCAGGGTGCAGGCTTTACTTATGAATCTTGCACAGTTACTTACCCTGCAACAAACTATGTTGAAATCACTTACAATACTTCATCAAATGTGATTTCAAAGTATAGCTCAAAGATGGTTGCAAAGCTTGAACTTAAAGGTGCTTCTGGTTATGCTGTTCTTAAAAATATAAACGGTGGCGTTGACCTTGTTTACGAACAGCACAACTAATTCTTGAAACACAAGATATAGTTTAATAGACAAATTTTTAGAGGTGTTTGTATAATCAAGCACCTCTATTTTTGTGTATTTTTTCACGAAAAATTTATTGAAAGTATAAAATAAATGTGTTATTATTAAAAACGGAAGTGGGTGAGCAGATTTTCACCACCCGAGAACAATTATCAAAATGTAAATCTGAGAGGAGAAAAATCTAAATGAACGCAAAGTTTAAGAAAATTATTGCTGTTTTAGGTGCAGTTGCAATCGTTCTTTCTTTCGCTGCTTGTAAGGGCAAAAAAGACGATGAAACAACCACAACAGAGGCTACAACTGCTGAAACAACAGAGGCTACAACAGTAGCAGACGGTGAAACAACAGCAGCAAACGGTGACGCAACAACAGCAGCTGCTGCAACTTCAACACCTTCAACAAACGCTGAAATTCTTGCAGCTTTCAAAGAAGTTTACAAGAATTCTTATGCAAAGGTTGGTCCAAATGTTGCAGAAGAACTTATTATTCCTACCATCAAAATCGGTGGCAAAGAAAATTCAATGGTTACAGGTATTGTAAACAAGGTTAAAAATTCGTTGGTTAAACCTGGTGATAAAGGCAATATGCCTCCTGCAACTTGGACAGAACAGGGCTTTACAAACAATGGTGATTCTCCATTGTTAGAGTCTGATATTAAATCAGCAACATATAAAGATAATGGTGACGGTACTGCAACAATTAAGATTGTTCCAAAGGCAGGCACAAACTCTTCAAGAGGTAAAGACCCACAGGGTAGAGCATTCAATGTTTTAGGTTCTGCTATTTCAACTGTTGTAAAATCATTTGAAAGCAGTGGTCTTAAATGGACAGAAGGCGACTCAAACAGCAATGTTACTCTTAATTACGATGGTGGTTATCTTGAAATAACTTATGATACAGCTACAAAGATGATGAAAAAAGGCTACTGGGAAATGATAGTTAACGTAAATGTTACTAATGCTTCACTCATTGGTATCAAAGTTAAATCTCTCGGTGCTACTATCACATACAAGAACACTTGGAACTAATTTTTAAAGG
>JAILBY010000024.1 GCA_024680655.1 Clostridiales bacterium
GATTGTGTTGTTTCCGCTGTTGGTGTATCAGAAATAGTTAAGCTTGGACTATTTCCTGAAACGCTATTGTTATTAGAAGATTTTGTACTTTTCTGTAAAGCTAACACGCACAAAACAATTGATGATAAAACTACAAGACAAGCAAGAGCAATCAAAATAATCTTAAAGCCCTTTGATTTTAAAACAGATTTACCTTTTATTTCTGTGCCGTCAACGCTCACACTGCCGTTATAATTCTGTGCCTGTGATGAATACGGAGCGTTATAGCCCTGATTATTATAGCCATTATTATAGTTATATGAATTCGGCTGTGAATAAGAGTATGTCTGATTTGCATATGGTGCCTGCTTTGGTGGATTTTGATAGGTGTATTGATTTTGAGTATTGTTCTGGAAATTGCTCTGCGGATTGCTTTGAGCATTGTTCTGAACATTACCTTGTGAATTATCTACGCTATCCTGCACATTGTTCTGTTGATTTGAATTGCTGTTCGGCTGAAAATCATTTTCGTTATTAAAAGTCTGCTGATTATCGTTATTATATGAATTATCATTTTCAGGCTGAACATTGAAATTTTCTTCATTCAGATTCTCTGAATTTTCTTGATTATTATTCTGAGAATTATTTTCTAACATATATATCCCTCCGTTTTTGGTTTAACTAAATATTAAACTTCATATTTAATATTTTTTTAAACAGATTATTAACATTTTTTGCCATTTTTATTTTTGGCAGCTTTATGTTAATTTATTAAAACATATCCCCGTATTTTACAGGAAGCCAGAACACAAATTCCGTATATTTTCCGACTTCGCTCTTTACTGTTATCTGCCCTGAATGAAGCTCGATAATACTTTTTATTATATAAAGACCTAAGCCTGCACCCTTTACATCAAAGCTTCTTGATTTATCAACCTTATAGAAGCGTTCAAAAACTCTGCCCAGTTCTTCGCTTTCAATGCCCTCGCCCGTATTCTTTATTCTCACGATAACCTTTTCATTATCCGTGATAGCAGAAACACTTATAACGCCATCGTTTGGCGTAAACTTAACGGCATTGTCAACAAGGTTATAAACTACCTGATGTATCATATCCTCGTCAGCCTCAACAAAGACACTGTTCATCTTATCAAGACCCTGAATGTCAATGTTCTTTGCGGCAATATTTCTTTCAAAGGAAAGGAACACATCAAAAATTCTCTTTGACAGGTCAAAGGTTGTTGGTTTAAGTTTAAGCTCGCCAGCCTCAATCTTTGACATATTGAGCATAGCCATAACAAGTCTTGAAAGACGGCGTACTTCTTTTGAAACTATATCAAGATAATAGCTTTCCTTTTCAGGCGGTATAGTTCCGTCAAGAATACCGTCAATAAATCCGCCTATTGTAGTCATCGGCGTTTTTAACTCGTGCGAAACATTAGCAACAAAGCTTCGGCGTGATGTTTCAAGCTTGCCGAGTGCATCTGCCATAGAATTAAAGGCGTGAGCCAAATCGCTCATCTCATCATTACCAGAAACCGTAACACGATAAGTAAAATCACCGTCAGAAAAAGCCCTTGTAGCCTTTGACATTTCTCTCAATGGATTTACAAGACGATAAGTAAAGATATAGACAAAGATAAAGGCTATACACAACGACAGCAACGCTGAATAAAGGAACAGCTTAAACAGGTGAGCCATAACAGGCGTTACGCTCTGCGTTGACGCTTCAACCGCCATAACATAAGCAACGGGCGTTCCGTTTTGAATTATTGGCTTACAAGCAACAAGGTGTGCTTTTTCATATATCCCGTTCAAATTTGTACTTTCAATATGGCTGCCTGAATTTGCACAGTTAATCAAAAATTTCTGCGGAATCTGAATTGAGCCGTGTATCGGACAACTGTCAGAATCAGAAAGATATTCCTTTTTGCTTAAAGCAAGGTCTTTACAGACAATAACATCGCCATCAGCATCGCATATAAAAATATCAGAATCTATTGCTTTTGAAACAATTTTAAGAGTATCGCAAAGCATAAAATATTTTTCATCAACATTTGAAAAAATATCGTTTGAAGCGGTTATCCATTCCGTTGCAGTCTGTGCAACTGTTTCAGCGTTTTCCATAAGCTGAACGCTCTTCTGTTCATTCCAGTAGGAAAGGATAAGAGCCATAAGAGAAAAGCCCAAAATTGTAAAGCATATAAATATAGTAAAAGTCAAAATTAAAAAATATTTTTTTAATAAGCTGCTGCGTTTTTCAGTCTTTGCCATTTATAATTCCGCCTTATTCCTTTGTTTCAAATTTATAGCCTACGCCCCATACAGTTTTAAGGCTCCACTTGTCTGATATATTCTCTAATTTTTCACGAAGTCTTTTAACATGAACATCAACCGTTCTTGAATCGCCGTAATAATCAAAGCCCCAAACCTCATCAAGAAGCTGGTCACGAGTGAAAACTCTGTTAGGATTGCTTGCAAGATGATAAATAAGTTCAAGCTCTTTCGGCGGAGTATCTATCGAAACACCATCAACCTTTAATTCATAATTTGTAAGGTTGATAACAAGCTTATCATAATGCACTTCTTTGGTTACAGTAGCATTTGCACCCGAGGTTCTGCGTAAAACCGCCTTTACTCTTGCAATAACCTCTTTTGCATCAAAAGGCTTTACAACATAGTCGTCAGCACCTAATTCAAGACCAAGCACCTTATCGAATGTTTCTCCCTTTGCTGTAAGCATAATGATAGGTGCTTCGGAATTTTTTCTGATTTCTCGGCAAACCTGCCAGCCGTCAAGCTTTGGAAGCATTATATCAAGTAAAACTAAATCAGGCTGATAGTCC
>JAILBY010000223.1 GCA_024680655.1 Clostridiales bacterium
CCCATAGCGTAAGCTAGTAAGACCCCTCAAGGACTATGAGGTTGATAGGCTGCGTGTGTAAGTGCGGTGACGCATTGAGCTAAGCAGTACTAATAGGTCGAGGGCTTGACCACAAGCTTGGTCAAGGGAACAATTTCTCAACGCTTGACTTCTTTGTTCAGTTTTTAGGGTGTAAAAACTCAAAGACTTGCTTAATAGCAAGTCTTTTTTTGTAAAAATTATTTTGTTTAATTTCTAAAAAAGGTTCTATCAAAAGATAGAGCCTTTTTCTATAAGCAAATACTTGCTATGTATGAGAAGAGTTTGTTTATAATTTTTACTATTCTTATTATATTTACTGTCAAATTCAGCAACGATACTTATAAAACCTGTAAATTCTGTTTCTCTTGTATATTTTTTATCAAGATAACAATAAACATTTAATGGCACTCTAATACGATAAGCTAATTTATTTGTTTCTGTATCTTTTAACAACAATTTGAAAAAATGTTCCGAACCTTCTTTTTTTCTTCCCATTCCATATTGAATTTCCCATAAAATATCTTAAAGCAATCATAATCATCATCAAAAAATTCTCTATTTAAAGATTTTTGCATTAGCCGTTTAGTTTTTTGAGGGTTTTGGGGTTCATTACTTTTAATATGCGTTGGGTTCTCATTTTTTGGCATATTGCTTTTAACAGTTTGAGTTTTTTTCTTCTCAAGCATATTATCTAACACACGATGCATTTGAGTAATAATTGTTTGAGCGTTTTTATTTGATTTTAAGAAGTCACGTGCCGAGTCACCAGACAACGCATCTTGAGTATATGTACAATTTGGTGCGTGCTGTGCATTAGGATAAGTTGAGAAATAAGGTGGATTATCATTATTATATCCAACTTGTGCAACAAAACATTCAGGACAAACCAAACTGTCTTTTATTTTCTCGACAAAATAAGACTTATTATTATTGTAATAAAAATATGCTTTATTAATACAAACTATTTCATTTGTGGATGTACAATAGACATATTCAAATTTCATATTATCACTCCTATTTTTATTGTTTACTTATTGATTATATTATTTTTCTAGAAATTTTCAATAGTTGGCATAAAAATCAACTCCTTTCAAAAATAGTATGTTTTTTTGAAAAAGAAACAAAGCAAATTTACACTCGATGTTTTTGTTGTGCGAAAATATTACCCAAGTGCGCAAGTTTAAATCATATACGCAAAACAATCTATCATAATTATTTATTATACAAAGAAATAAATCTTGTTTTATCAGTGGTTTTATGGTAAAATAAATATATGAATAGTAAGAGGTGATTACATTGAAGCTCGAAAAATTTAAAGAGTGGGTAAAGGCGAACAAGGCTATTATAATAAGCGTTTGTGTTGGCGTAGTAATTTGTGCAGGTGCTATTATCGGCTCTAAAATTATAATAAATAATCATAATAAGCTTGTGGCGGAAGAAACAACAACTGAATCAACAACGGTTAATATGGACGCTTATAAAATCACAACTGAGCCTGAAACGGAAACAACGGTAATTGAAAAGGGCGATAGAACTATTATTAAAGATAGCGACGGCAACGAAACGGTTAATCGTCAATGGCAAGAGGGCGTAACGCAGAAGACGAACGCTAATGCTAATGGCGGTGGCGGTCAGATTAAGACGAGCAACGGCGCATATAACGGTGAACAGAGCACATCAAAGGCACAGGCACCAAAGCCAAAAAGCGATGTCTTTGGTGATGTCAATGGTGATGGTAAGACGGGGTGTAAAGGAGAAGCTTGGACTTTATCCGAGCAAGAAAAGGCAGAGGTTGCTAACGATAAATTTTATATGTAAATTAAATAAAGTGTGCAACGATAGGAAGATTGATTTTTCAATCTTCCTTTTTTCATATCAAAATGAAAGGAGAAAAATATGAAAAAGATAACAGCGTTTGTCCTCTCTCTTATACTACTGTTCTCAACAGTAAGCGTTGCTTTTGCCGAAGAAGGCAACTTCGGCGGTGGCGGTGGTGGTATGGGCGAAGGAACAGGCACATATTACTGGAATGTCGGCTATGACGGTGTAAGAATAAGTGTTTTCAACTGCTCGACGAAAGCGATTGAAAATGTTGAAGATTTTACAAATAAATCAATATCCTCAGCTATAAAGAATTTCGGCAAGGTTTGTAAGTTATCGTATAAAAACGGCTATACGCTTCAACAGCAGAGCAATTATACTTATCAGAATTTGTCAGGTATGCCACAGATAATATTGACAAATGGAAGTAATATTACTGCGATAAAAAATTATTTTACTGCTGCTGAAAACTTAAAAGTTATTGCAGTTGATATGGGAATTGACTACAACCGCATTAAACGAGGGCAAGTCAAGCTTATTGTTGAGCCTATGGCATACTTCTGCTATGACGGTAGTTATTACGCTATGACTGCAACTGAGGCGGCGTTGTTTGATTTGCAGGTTAGCGGTAAGCTCAAATACAATATGCGACCATTCAGCCATAATAATCTGCCGTTATCAATTACATAAAGCTTTCACCAACGATAAGCAGACTGTCGCCTTGTTCTTATAAAACAGATTTTTTTTGCATTTTTTATGTAACAATCTGTAATATTTTCTTAATTTAAGATATAACAAATTAAGGATTTATTAAGAATACCTATTTATAGTTGACGAGTGTTTTTTTATGTGTTAGTCTTTAAGAGGTAAAAAACATAAGGAGGGGCAAAAATGCTTCAAGTAAAAAATGTTACAAAAAAATTTGGAGATTTTACTGCCATAAAAGGTCTTTCTTTTGATGTAAAGGAAGGCTCAATTTATGGTCTTGTAGGCTACAATGGTGCAGGTAAAACAACATTGTTGAAAACAATTTCAGGCGTATATAAAGCAGATGAGGGCGAAATCTTTTTTGACGGCGAAAATATTTTCGACAACGAAGAAAAGAAACAGCAGATGTTTTATGTTCCCGATGACCTTTACTTTATTTCAAACGCAAGTATGGATAAAATGGCAAAATTTTATAGCGGATACTATCCTAATTTCAGCTTTGAAACATACGAAAAAATGGCAGAGGTTTTTGGCCTTAATAAGACAGACAGAATAAACGGTTTTTCAAAGGGTATGCAAAGGCAGGCGGAGTTAGTGCTTGGTATGGCAACAAATCCAAAGCTTATTTTGCTTGACGAAAGCTTTGACGGACTTGACCCTCAGAAAAGAGCACTTGTAAAAAATATGGTTACAGAATATATAAAAGAAACAGGTGCTTGTGCGATTATTTCCTCACATAATCTTCACGAGCTTGAAGATTTGTGCGACAATGTGGGGCTTATAAACGGCAAACAGCTTGTTATGAACTGCTCAATTGATGAACTCAGCCAGAATTCCTGCCGTTTCAGAATTTATCTTGGCAGAGAGGTAACAAAGGAAGAAATTGAGGCAGTTGGCATTGAAATTAAAGATTTCAAAAAAGACAATACTCTTTTTGTTTTTACTGTTTCAGGTGATATAGAAGAAGCAGAAAAGAAAATCAAAACTTTAAATCCTGTATTTTTAGAAAAAACACCGCTTTCACTTGAAGAGGTATTCCTTGAAAGAATGGAGGGAACTGACTATGACTTCGCAGAAATCTTTAAATAATACATTTTTATATACATTTAAAAAGACTTTTTCAGACAGCTTTATTTTCCCGCTTATAACTTTTATAAGTATGGCCTTACTTCAACCGATAACAAATATTATAGGCTTTTCAAAATCAAAA
This sequence comes from Clostridiales bacterium, assembly GCA_024680655.1. Taxonomy (GTDB): domain Bacteria; phylum Bacillota; class Clostridia; order Oscillospirales; family Acutalibacteraceae; genus UMGS263. The sequence goes on from JAILBY010000223.1 coordinate 3,761, forward strand.
AATGAACTTATAGCAGGGGCTATTGAACGAGGAGAAACAGCACAAAAAATTACGGATATATATAAATATAAATTCGGCGGATATGAATTAGGAGCGTCAAGCTTTTTGGCTTATTTTATAGTTATAATTCTTTCAATAGGCTTTGCAGTATTTCTCTTTAAATTTATTGCAGATAAAAGAACGGTCAATGTTTATTATTCTCTTGGCATAACAAGAAGAAAGCTCTTCTTTTCAAAATATCTTGCAGGAACCATAATGCTTTTTGTGGCAACGGTTATTCCATCACTTGCAATTATTTTTGTCAATGTTGCAGAATTAGGCTCGTCAAGTGAGTTGTGGTTTGCAGGGCTTTACCGTTGTGCTGGATTTTTCCTTGTTTCAATGGCGGCGTTTACCTTTACGGCATTTGTTTTCTCTTGCGTAGGTACAATAGCCGAAGGTCTTGCTTTCAGCACAATACTTATACTTTTACCAACAATAGTTTTTTCTTCACTCAATTTGTTTGTTTCAAAATGGATTTGGGGCTCACCATATAGTGCTTCAATTATTAGAGGTACAACCGAACTTGCAAAAACAAATATTCTTCAAAAAGCAAGTGCAGCAAATCCGATTTTATTTGCGTTCTATTCATTCATTAAATATGATAGTGCAGTAATAACGAAGACAACTGAAAACAATCAGACTATCACTACTGTTTATGACACAAGCAATACTGTTTGGTCAAGACCTGACTTCAAGCCTCTTGTTTTGTGGGCAGTTATCATTATTGCGATTGCGTTACTCACCTGCTATATTTTCCAGAAGAGAAAATCAGAAATATGCGGTTTCAGAGGCAAGAACAAGGTTCTCAATACACTTGTTACCTTTACAATCGCCTTTGCAGGCTTTGCTCTTGCGGCTTCTTTGGTAACAAAGCTTTCAAAGCCTGTGGCTATGATTATTGCGGTTGTTTTGTACTTTATCGTTTACTTTGTACTTGAAGCAGTATTCAACAGAAGCAAAAAGGAATATGCAAAGGGACTTATAAAAGCACCTATTCACGCAGCAGTTATTCTGATTATATCAACTTTTGTTTTAACAAATTTCTTTGGCTTGGCAAACAATATTCCAAAGCTTGAAAACATTGAAAAGATAGAAATTTCAACAGTCAACTCACAAAAAATTCTTGGCTATGCAACAAATTATTATGGCAGCAACTCTATAAGTGATGGTTTTGTAGTTGAGAATATGGATTATTCTAATTATGCCGAGGTTTCAGGAAATTACACAAGTGAAAGTGATAAGCAGTTTATCATTGATTTCAACAAGGAAATTTTAAAGCTCGGCAAGAAACAGCTTTCTTCTGATGAAAAGGAAAACAATAAAATTGCTATTATCTATACTCTTAAAAATGGCAAAGAGGTAAGGCGTGTTTTCAACTATTCAACAAACGAGATAAATCAGTTGCTTCTTGGTCTTGAAAATACAGATTATTATAAGCAGAAAATAACAGAGAACTTAACAAAAGAGTTTAAGGTATTCTCTGAAAACGAAGAAAATGAATTGTCAGGAAAGATAGCTACCGAGGAAGAAAAGGAAGCTCTTTTAAAGCAGATGTTTACCTATGAGGGTGGTGTAGTACAGCTTTCAACAGTTGATTTCACATCACATACAAACTTCTGCACAAGCTATAAGATGCCTGAAAAGCCAGAAGGTTCTGGCGAAGAAACAGCAAGCAAAGCATTAAATCTTTATGGTGAAGAAGATTTCTATCTTGATTATCTTGATACAATGACAAAGGAGCAGCACACAGCACTCAAAAAGGCTTTGCTTGATGATTTACTCAAACAGACAACTGACCAGAAATTCAGAGCAAACACTCAGGCTCTTGGTATCATAAGATTTATTGACAAGAGCAACATCGCTAATCTGGAATCAAACGATTATACTAATTCAAGCGGTTGCTTCATTTATATCACACCTGATATGGAAAACACTTTGAAATTCCTTAAAGATAACGATATGATGAAGTATATTGAAAAGGAAATCAAGCCTGTAAAAGCGTATGTAAGGTCTGCTAAGATAGATGTTTCAAATAATAGTGATTATTATATGTTCAATTTTGGATTTGCTAATATGGACTATGAATTCACATCAAGATATGTTTCTGCTGAGGAATATAAACAAAATCAAGAAAGAAACAAGAACAAAAACAATTATGAAGTTGATTTGAATTATCTCAACCTTGGCAGATACAGCGAAATGACTGACGCACAGACTGTAAAAGAGCTTTACGAAAAGAGCAATAGCTATTGTTACAGAGGTAAGGGCGGTTGCTACTGCGTATTTGAATTGTCTGACGGAAGTTATATCTCAACCTATGTTTTTGACAATAACATTCCGCAGTCTGTAAGAGCATATCTGTAAATTTAATAAAGCCATAGGCTTTGAAAGATTTTTTCAAGGCTTATGGCTTTTTATACTTTTTTGATTAGTAAGGGAGATTTTTTATGAAAAGCAAGGCGTTTTCAAAAAATTTCATAAGGACAATGAAAACAGAGGGCTTAATTCCTGCACTTATTTTTCTTGTGCTTTTTGTGTTTCAATGGTATTCAATGGTTATCATTTTTGTACTCTATTCCTTTGGTACATCAGCTCGAGTAGCAAGAGATGTTGAGGGCTATAAATATATCTTTTCAAAGAACACCACAGGGCATGATATAGAAATACAATATTTTTCAATAATTGTTTTGTCTGTACTTTTTGCGATAGTCCTTTTCAGATTTATCGCAGATAAAAAGACCGTCAATGTTTATTATTCTCTTGGAATATCAAGAAAAAATATGTTCCTTTCAAAATATTTTGCAGGGGCATTGATGATTTTTTTGTCTATGCTTATTCCGTTTTTAATTTTTTTAATTCCGAACAGACTTGCCCTTGGTGCAAGTAAAGAGTTATATATTACGGCACTTTATTATTTCAGCAGTTACTTTGTTGTGTCTATGTTCAGCTTTACTCTTTCTGCCCTTGTTTTCTGCTTTGTCGGGACTATTTCAGAGGGCGTGGTTTATAGCTTTGTATTTCTTGCGTTTCCGACGGTATTGCTTTATTCACTTGATGTTTTTGTTAAAAGCTTCTGCTTTGGCACAGCCTACGGAAATACAATCTATATAGATAAAGGGATATATTCTGAAAAAATAAAGCCAAGCTTTATTGAAGCTACACATAATATCAACCCGATATTATTTCCGTTGAGAAATCTTGCAAAATACATAATGGCAGATGGCGTGAAAACTGAATCGGGCTTTAAGGTTTACCTTGACAAAAATCAGGAAATTTTATGGACAGCACCCGACTTCAAACCTGTTATTATATGGGCGGTTATAACCGTAGCTATTGCCTTTTTAGCCGTTTATGCTTTCAGAAACAGAAAGGCTGAAATATGCGGATTCAGAGGAAAAAACAAGGTGATGAATACTCTGATAACTATTGTTGCAGGGTTCGGCGTTTTTTCTGCTGTAACTCTGCTTGTAAAGGTTCTCCCAAAGGCTTTGACAATAGCTATTGCAACACTCGCTTATCTTGCCGTATTTTTCCTCTTGGAGTGCTATTTTAATATCGGTAGGGAAGAATACAAAAAGGGCTTGAAAAAACTGCCTGTCCATATAGTATTTTTGTTTTTTATGATACTTTTCGTTTCAACAAATCTCTTTGGTACGGGAGATAAACTGCCAAAGTTTGAAGATATTGAAAGCATAATAGTTTCAGAGCCTCTTGAAGCAAGCGGAATTTTTGCTAACTATAACGGTGCAAGCTATAATTTAACTCAGGTAGATGTTTCTTTTCAGCAATATGTAACAGTAAGTGGCAATTACACAACGGATAACGATAAAAGAACAATACTTGAATTAAATAAAAAGATAAGCTATTTATCAAAGAGCAAAAGAAAAAATAAACCAGAGGAAGATTCTGCCGTTGCCTTTATCTATAAACTGAAAAATGGTAAAGAGGTAGTTCGCTTTTACGATTATGTAGTAGATGATATCCCAAAGGAATTTTTCTGCTTGCAGAAAACCGATTATTAT
>JAILBY010000224.1 GCA_024680655.1 Clostridiales bacterium
ATCAGAGGTTATACCGATATTATCAAGAGAATAGAAAGCATCTTTGTCCTCAGAGTAGAAGGTCCTGAACTTCTGCTGTGCTGTGTTTGCAAATGTTATATTATTTAAGCCTGAAATTTCATCAAATGAACCGAGCTGTAAATCGCCTGCAAAAACAGCGTTTGTTTTACCGCTTAATTTTGAATCAATTTCTTTAATCTGAGCTGTTCTTAATGTTGCATTTGTAGATTCAAGCTGAGAGGTGTAAACTTCAACAGGAGTTCCGTTGAAATCAAGTGTAACCCAGCTTAAAATTTTAATATCAGAATTGCTTGTTTTTGAAGCTGCCTTTGTAAGTGCAACGCTGTCTGACTGCGTTAAAGCGTATTTGCTTATGATGCCTATACCGCTTCCGCCTTTGCTTTTGCTTCCGCTTTCAAAGAAAAATCTGTAATAATCAAAGCCTGCTTCCTTTGCAATTTTTTCAAGAGTGAAGTCGTTTTTATCATAATTTAACTCTTGGAAGCAAACAACATCAAGAGAATATCTGTTTATGTTTTCGCAAACTTTTTTTATATCTTCAAAAGAGGTGATATTGTTAATATTGTAAGTACCGATTTTAAGCTCGTTATTTTCATCGGTAAGAGTTGAATCGCTTGAAATCTTTGTTAAGCTTGAGCCTATGCCTTTTGTTTTGTTAGAGTTGTTTACAAGCAAGATAGTTGTAACAACAGCAGCAACGATAACAACAGCTGCCGCAATAATGATTAAAATCTTTTTTTTCATATTGATTAAGACTCCCTTCAACTGTCTTTAAAAATATGGTTTTAACTTTATTATTTTATCAATCATTTTGTTTTATGTCAACTTAAAAACTTGACTTTTGCAAATTGTTGTGATAACATTATCACAATATCGGAAACAGACTATGACGGGGAAGAGTAATTCTTATCTTATCATTCAGAGAGCTGTCGGCAGGTGAAAGACAGTTGAGGATATTTATGAAGGTAGCCCTAACAGTTTCGACCTGAACATTCCTTTGGAATTAAGTAGGGAAGACGGAGACCAACCGTTACAGTGGTCAGGCATACTTTTTAGTGTGTTAGAGTGGCATTTTTGCAATTAGAGTGGTACCACGGAGATTTTATCTTCGTCTCTTTATTTAGAGACGGAGATTTTTTTTATTGTTGCCAACTGCTAATGCTAATTAAGATTATAAGCTGAAATAAGTAAGTCGGCTGTTTAATTTTATTTTTAATAGGAGGAAGAAAAAATGGCAAAAGAACTTGCAAAACAGTATGATCCAAAAGAAGTTGAAGACCGTACTTATAAATTCTGGTTGGACGGTAAGTATTTCCACGCTGATGTTCACCCTGAGAAAAAACCTTACACAATAGTTATTCCACCACCAAACATTACAGGTCAGCTCCATATGGGACACGCCTTTGACAATACCTTGCAGGATATTCTTATCCGTTGGAGAAGAATGCAGGGCTATGATACTCTTTGGGTTCCTGGAACAGACCACGCTTCAATAGCAACAGAGGCGAAAATTGTTGAGGCTATGGCAAAGGAAGGAATAACAAAGGAAGATATAGGCAGAGAGGAATTCTTAAAGAGAGCTTGGGCTTGGAAGGATAAGTTCGGCGGAAGAATTGTTGAACAGCTCAAAAAAATGGGTTCTTCTTGCGATTGGGACAGAGAGCGTTTCACTATGGACGAAGGCTGTAACAAAGCAGTTAACGAAGTCTTTGTTAATCTCTATAATAAAGGTCTTATTTATCAGGGCGAAAGAATTATAAACTGGTGTCCGCATTGTCTTACTTCAATTTCTGATGCAGAGGTTGAGTATGAAGAGCAAAACGGCTCTTTCTGGCATTTGCGTTATCCTATTGCTGATTCAGACGAATATCTTGAACTTGCAACAACTCGTCCTGAAACAATGCTCGGCGATACTGCCGTTGCAGTACACCCAGACGATGAAAGATACAAGCATTTAGTTGGCAAAGAGGTTATTCTTCCGTTGCTCAATAAGAGAATACCTGTTGTTGCTGATACCTATGTTGAAATGGATTTCGGAACAGGTGTTGTTAAGATTACACCTGCACACGACCCTAACGATTTTGAAGTTGGTAAGCGTCATAATCTTCCTGAAATTAATGTTCTTAACGATGACGCAACCATCAATGAGAATGGCGGAAAATTCGCCGGAATGGACAGATATGAAGCGAGAAAGGCAATTGTTAAGGAACTTGACGAAATGGGTCTTCTC
>JAILBY010000007.1 GCA_024680655.1 Clostridiales bacterium
AGTTTTCACTAAATTTTTTTAAAAATCTCTTGAATTTTAAAAAAATATGTGCTATATTTACATTGTAAGAAGTGAGTGAACATTCACTCACCGCAAAAAAATATTCAAAATGTGCGGGAGGACTTTTTTATGAACAGTTATATCGAAAAGGTTATAAAGACAGTTGAACAGCGTAACCCTGAAAAACCAGAATTTATTCAGGCAGTTAAAGAAGTTTTTTCATCTCTTGAAAAAGTAGTTGATGCGCACCCTGAATATGAAGAAAATGATATTCTCGGAAGAATGGCAGAGCCTGACAGACTTATTACTTTCAGAGTTACTTGGCTTGATGATGAGGGCAGAACACAGGTTAATCGTGGCTACCGTGTTCAGTTCAATTCTGCAATAGGTCCATATAAGGGCGGTTTAAGATTCCATCCATCAGTAAATTCAAGCATTATGTTCTTCCTTGGATTTGAGCAGATGTTTAAAAATTCACTTACAGGCTTGCCTATGGGCGGCGGTAAAGGTGGTGCTGACTTTGACCCAAGAGGTAAGAGCGACAGAGAGATTATGTCTTTTTGCCAGAGCTATATGACTCAACTTTATCATTATATAGGACCAGATGTTGATGTGCCTGCCGGTGATATTGGCGTAAGCGGTAAGGAAATCGGTTATTTATTCGGTCAGTACAAGCGTATCAAGAACGCTTATGAAAATGGTGTTCTTACAGGTAAGGGTTTAACTTATGGTGGCTCTCTTATCAGACCTGAGGCAACAGGCTATGGTGCAGTTTATTATACCTGCGAGGTTCTTAAACACGAAAATGATGATATAAAGGGCAAAACCTTTGCAATTTCCGGTTTCGGTAATGTTGCTTGGGGTGCAATTAAGAAAATTACAGAGCTTGGCGGTATTCCTGTTACAATTTCAGGTCCTGACGGATATGTATATGATAAAGACGGTATTATAACAGAAGAAAAAATCAATTATTTGCTTGAAATGCGTGCTTCAAGAAGAGACAGAGTTCAGGACTATGCTGATAAGTTCGGTGCTGAATTCCACGCTGGCGAAAAGCCTTGGGGCGTTAAGGTTGATGTTGCTATGCCTTGTGCAACACAGAACGAGGTTAATCTTGAAGATGCAAAGAAGATAGCAGCAAACGGCACAAAGTATTATATAGAAGTTTCAAATATGCCAACAACTGCTGATGCTATGGAATTTATTTTGGAACAGAAAAATATGATTATGGCTCCATCAAAGGCAGTTAATGCTGGCGGTGTTTGCGTATCAGGTCTTGAAATGTGCCAGAACAGTGCAAGACTTGCTTGGACAGCAGAAGAGGTTGATGAAAGACTTAAAACTGCTATGAAGAACATTCACGAAAATTCACGCAGAGAAGCTGAACAATATGGTCTTGGCTATAACCTTGTTGCAGGTGCAAATATTGCAGGCTTTAAAAAGGTTGCTCAGGCAATGCTTGAACAAGGTACAGTTTAATATTTCTTAGTTTTTGATTAAAAAAGAGTATAAACAAAAAAATCCTATCTGACTTTTAAAATCAGATAGGATTTTTTCTTTATTATTTTTATGCTTAAAAAATCAAACAATACCCTGAGCTAACATAGCGTCTGCAACCTTGATGAAGCCTGCAATATTTGCACCAACAACGAAGTTGTCTTCTGCACCATATTCCTTTGCAGCGTATGACATATTAGCATAGATGTTCTTCATAATGTGGTTGAGTTTTTCATCAACCTCTTCAAAGGTCCAGATAAGTCTTGCACTGTTCTGGCTCATTTCAAGAGCAGATGTAGCAACACCGCCAGCGTTTGCAGCCTTACCAGGAGCAAACAAAATCTTGTTTTGAAGGAAAACTTCTGTTGCATCAAGAGTTGAAGGCATATTTGCACCTTCTGCAACTGCTATACAGCCGTTCTTAACAAGAGTAAGTGCATCTTCCTTATGAAGTTCGTTCTGAGTTGCGCAAGGTAAAGCAACATCGCAAGGAACTTCCCAAACCTTTTTGCCCTCAACAAATTTTGCTTCTGGGTGATAGGTGAGATATTCTTTAATTCTTGCACGCTTAACCTCTTTGATTTCTTTAATAGCCTCAACATCAATGCCGTTTGCATCATAGATATATCCGCTTGAATCACTTGCTGTTACAACCTTTGCACCAAGAGCCTGAGCCTTTTCGATAGCGTATGTTGCAACATTACCTGAACCTGAAACGCAAACTGTCTTGCCTTCAAGTGAGTTGCCGTGATTTTTGAGCATTTCTTCTGCAAGATAAACCAAGCCATAGCCTGTTGCTTCTGTTCTTGCAAGAGAACCGCCGTAGCTAAGTCCTTTACCTGTGAGTACGCCTTCATATAAGCCAGTGATACGCTTATACTGACCAAACATATAGCCGATTTCTCTGCCGCCAACACCGATATCGCCAGCAGGAACGTCTGTGTTTGAACCGATAACCTTATAAAGCTCTGTCATAAAGCTCTGGCAGAAACGCATAACCTCTCCGTCACTCTTACCCTTAGGGTCAAAGTCGGAACCGCCTTTACCACCACCGATAGGCATACCTGTAAGTGAGTTTTTGAAAATCTGTTCAAAGCCCAAGAACTTGATAATGCTCATATTAACTGATGGGTGGAATCTTAAACCGCCCTTGTAAGGACCGATTGCAGAGTTGAACTGAACACGGTAGCCTCTGTTTACATTAACATGGTCATTGTCGTCAACCCAAGCAACTCTGAAAATTGTTGCTCTTTCAGGCTGAACAAGTCTTTCAAGCAAAGAGGCTTTTTCATATTTTGGATTAGCCTCAATTACAGGACGGAGAGAATTCAAAACCTCAGAGGTTGCCTGACAGAATTCAGGCTCATAAGAATACTGCTCCTTTACTAAGTTTAATACATTGTCAACATAACTCATAATATATTCCCTTCTAACTATTAGTTGATGTTCTCTATTTTATTACAACAAGAAAGGAATTGCAAGTTTTTTTATAAAAAAATCAAAAAATTTCTATTTTAACGGATAATTGACCTTTGAAAACTATTTTTTTGAATTTTTTGAACAATAAACTTGCAATTTTTGAAAAATAAAATTTCTATATAATGTAATGATAATTTTGTTGTTGAAAAGAAAGATACTAATTGATATAATAAAACGGTAATTTATTTGAGGTGATGAATTTGTCAGTACCAAAAGAAAATATAAGAAATTTCTCAATTATCGCACATATCGACCACGGCAAATCAACACTTGCAGACCGTTTACTTGAAAAGACTGAAACGGTTGCTTTGCGTGATATGACAGACCAGCTTCTTGACGATATGGAGCTTGAAAGAGAAAGAGGAATTACAATAAAGGCACACGCCGTTAAGCTTAATTATAAAGCAAAGGACGGCAAGGATTATGAGCTTAATCTTATAGACACCCCTGGTCATGTTGACTTTAACTATGAGGTTTCACGCTCACTTGCAGCGTGTGAGGGTGCGTTGCTTATTGTTGATGCTTCGCAAGGCGTTGAGGCTCAGACTCTTGCAAACACCTATCTTGCACTTGACCATAATCTTGAAATAGTGCCTATTATAAACAAAATAGATTTACCTGCCGCTGACCCTGAAAGAGTTGCACAAGAGGTTGAGGATATTATCGGAATACCTTGCCTTGACGCTCCTCGTGTTTCAGCGAAAACGGGTGAGAATATAGAGCAGGTGCTTGAAAAGATAGTATCTGATATTCCAGCACCTACGGGTGATGATAATGCACCTTTGCGTGCTTTGATTTTTGACTCTGTTTATGATAATTACAGAGGCGTTATAGTTTATGTTCGTATTATGGAAGGCAAAATCAAAGCGGGCGACACTATGCGTATGATGGCGACGGGTGCAGAGTTTACTGTTGTTGAGGTAGGGCATATGAACGCAACTTCACTTGTTGCGGATGATGAACTTTCAGCAGGTGAGGTAGGCTATATAACTGCTTCAATCAAAACCGTTGCAGACGCAAGAGTTGGTGATACTGTTACAACTGCACAGAAACCAGCAGATGAACCCTTGCCTGGTTACAGAAAGGTTAATCCTATGGTTTTCTGCGGTGTTTACCCTGCTGATGGTGCAGATTATGAAAATTTAAAGGAAGCACTTGAAAAATTGCAGTTAAATGATGCCGCACTTTCCTACGAGCCTGAAACCTCTGGTGCGTTAGGCTTTGGCTTCCGTTGTGGTTTTCTTGGACTTCTTCACCTTGAAATTATCCAGGAAAGACTTGAAAGAGAATATAATCTTGACCTTGTTACAACCATACCAAGCGTTGTCTATAAAATTCATCTTACAGACGGTGAAGTTCTTACAGTTGATAATCCGACAAACTATCCCGATCCTGCAAGAATTGACTATTGCGAAGAGCCTATGACAAATTCACATATTTACGCTCCGCCTGATTATGTTGGTGCTATTATGGATTTGTGTCAGGACAGACGAGGTGTATTCAAGGATATGACCTATCTTGCAAGTGACAGAGTTGATATACATTATGAATTGCCACTTAACGAGATAATCTATGATTTCTTTGATGTCCTTAAATCGAGAACAAGAGGCTATGCTTCATTTGACTATGAACTTAGTGGCTATCAGCGTTCACAGATGGTTAAGCTTGATGTTCTTCTCAATGGCGATATAATAGATGCTCTTTCGTTTATTATTCACAGCGATAAGGCATATTCAAGAGCAAGAAAGATTGCTGAAAAGCTTAAAGACAATATCCCAAGACAGATGTTTGAAATACCTATTCAGCTTGCAATAGGCGGTAAGGTTATTGCAAGAGAAACCGTTAAGGCTATGCGTAAGGATGTTCTTGCAAAGTGCTATGGCGGTGATATTACCCGTAAAAAGAAATTGCTTGAAAAGCAAAAAGAGGGTAAAAAGCGTATGCGTCAGTTCGGTACGGTTGAAGTGCCTCAGGAAGCATTTATGGCAGTGCTTAAACTTGACGATGAATAAAAACAGAGCAGAGGTTGAGATTAAGACCTCTGCTTTTTTTATGGAAAAATTCACCTTGCTATAAAACAAAGCAATAAATTCGTTTTCGCATAAAAGTATGATAAAAAGAAATAATACTTTTATGGGAGGTAATGTGATGATATTTCTTAAAGCGTTTATAGTCGGCGGACTTATCTGCGTTATAGGACAGATATTGATAGATTATACTGCTCTTACACCTGCGAAAATACTTGTTGCGTTTGTTGTTGCAGGTGTTATACTCGGTGGCGTTGGAGTTTATCAATATGTTTATGATTTTGCAGGAGCGGGTGCAACTGTTCCTCTGACGGGCTTTGGCTATAATCTTGCAAAGGGGACAAAAGAAGCGATTGAAAAGCAAGGCTTGCTTGGTGTTATAACGGGACCTTTTACGGCAGGCTCGGCTGGAATAACCGCTGCACTTGTGAGCGGTCTGATTGTTTCGTTTATCTCAAAAGCAAAGGATAAGTCCTGATTTTATCTGTAAAGTCAAAAGGCTTTACAGAATACATAAAAGCCTTATGTATCAACATTCATTGAATTAGAATTTGCATATTACAATAAAAAATAGTAAAATTAAAGCAGTTATTCGTTTAAATTTGAATAACTGCTTTAAGGTTATTTAAGCTCAAATGATTGACAGTCTATACACTGGCAGTTTGATGGATTTGGTTCGTGAGTGCCGATTTTTACCTGATTAAGTGAACAATATTCCTCTGCACCACAATGGTTTACACATTCGTGAATAGAACATTCAATGCTACGGTTAGCCTTTCTGCTCATTATGACGCCTCCTTTTTTATTGAAGTAATATTATTTTGACCTGATTTTTTTATATTATAACTTTAAAATTTTTTTGATTTTTTTAATATCCGTTATTCTCCCTGCATAGATATTAGTGAGAACTTTTACAGGGAGTTGGAATTAAAAATGTTTGTTGTTTCAGTCAAATCTTCAAAAAAGAAAATTACTCTTATGCTTATGGCTATGGGAGTGCTGTTGCTTATTGCAATAGGTCTTGGCGTAAACAAAATGGTTCAGAGTACACTCGCCTCGGGGACAAATTCGTCAGCTTCAAACAATGAAGAAAGATGTGCGTTCCTTTCACAGTTTGGCTGGGAAGTATCGCCCGAGCCTATTGAGGTTAAAGAGGTTGTGATACCTGCTGAATTTGACGAGGTTTATAATAAATATAATGAAATACAAAAAAATCAAGGCTTTGACCTTGAAAAATATGCTTCAATGCGTGTTAAGAGATGGACATACGAGGTGAAAAATTACCCAGGCTATGAAAACAGTTCGGCTATAAGGGCTAATTTGCTTGTCTATGACTCGATGGTTATAGGCGGAGATATAAGCTGTATTGAGCTTAACGGCTTTATGCACGGCTTTGAAAAGGAAAATACAGCCGTAGCTGAACAATAAAGCAGGAGGAAAAATGGCAGTTGAAAGATTAGATAAGGCTCTGGCTTCTCAGGGAACAATGAGCCGCAGCGATGTTAAAAAAATAATAAAAAACGGCGGTATATCAGTAAATGGCGTTACTGTAAAGGACAATGCCTTTAAAGTGAATATTGCCGAAGATATAATATGTTTAAATGGTGAAGAGATAAATCTTAAAAAACATATTTATATAATGATGAATAAGCCGACGGGTGTTGTTTCAGCAAGTGAGGGCAAGGGGGAAAAGACGGTTGTTGACCTTGTACCTGATGAGCTTCAACGAAACGGCTTGTTTCCTGCTGGAAGGCTGGACAAGGATACTACGGGCTTTGTGCTTATTACTGACGATGGGGAATTTGCACATAGAATTTTATCGCCGAAAAATCATATTGAAAAAACTTATATTGCAACTCTTGCAGAGCCTCTGAAAGAGGGAGCAGAAAAGCTGTTTGAAAACGGATTGACTCTTGCTGATGGCTATAAGTGCTTGCCCGCTCAAATTGAAATGGCTGAGGACAGAACTGTTGCCTATGTTACCTTGCACGAGGGAAAGTATCATCAGATAAAGAGAATGTTTGGTGCGTGCAACAATAAGGTTGTGGCACTTAAAAGAATTTCAATGGGCAAAATTAAGCTTGACGAAAAATTAAAACTGGGTGAATGTCGTGAACTTGAACAAAGCGAGCTTGAATTACTCCTCTAAAAGTTAGTAATATCTTCATTTCTAAACGGTATGGCAACTTTTTCTGTTGAAAAAATATGGCGATTTTCACAAAGATAAAACTTTTATATTGACAACGAAAAACACAAAAAAAGATGATTAAAATAGCCGTAAATGTAAAAAAATAATAATAAACTTGAAAAATTATTAAAAAAACACTTGAATTATTTGTGAGCATTGTGTAATATATA
>JAILBY010000029.1 GCA_024680655.1 Clostridiales bacterium
GAACTTACGAGGGGACAGCTATGAAAGAAAAAATACTTAACAATTCCACGAAAGCGAGTGCGGTTATATTTTTTATATTGATTATAGTTCATGCTTTTGAGGCGATTTTTTTAAGAATGGACGAAACATTTTTTGCGGAAAATTTTATCAACAAACTATTTGGAATTGCGGTTATGTTTGTTGTTTTAAAAATTCTTCAATGGAAATGTGCAAATATCGGCTTTTCATTCAAAGGCTTTTTTAAGAATATCGCCATAGGAATTTTACTTTCTGTTTTTGTTTTTGCTATTGCCTATTCAGTAGAATTTTTTATACTTAAAGCCCGTTGCAGCAGCGTTGAATTAGGCTTTTATACAGTGGGCTTTTCTCTTGCAGGAGAGTCTGCTATCCATAAAGGAATAGGCTTTATACTTATGTGCATTTTCTTCAATATCATCAATGTTATTATGGAAGAGGGCACTTTCAGAGGCTTGTTTTATCAGATAGTCAAAACAAATCATTCTATGAAATTTTCCCTGATTTTTCAGGCACTTCTTTTCGGAGTATGGCATATAGTTACACCGTTGCATAATTTTATTGACGGCGATATAAACCTTGTGTCGTTTATAGCTTTAAGTGTTGGATATATTATACTTGCAGGGCTTATGGGTATAAAATGGGGGCTTATGTATCAGCTTACAGGTAGTCTTTATTCTGGTATGGCAGACCATTTCTTTAACAACTGTATTGCAACAAATCTTCTTCATCTTTCAACGGAAAACGGAATAGATGAAATGATGATTGTAAGAGTGCTGATTGCTCAGCTTGTTTCTTTCTTTATCGTTTTATTTGTATGGATAAGGAAAAACAAGAAAGACAATAAAGCCGAGTTAAGCAACGCTTAATTAAAAAGAAGATAACTCCACGATGCGTAGGTGGATTAGCTGATATGATTTTGCTATACTTTACGCAAAGGAGATGGTTTTAATGGATAAATATGTTACAGGAGCAGTTATTCGCAAGCTCCGTGAAAACAAAAAAATGACTCAGGAGGAGCTGGCAGAAAAAATTTTTGTCAGCAGTAAAGCCGTCAGCAAATGGGAAACGGGGCAGGGCTTTCCTGATATAAGCCTTATTGAATCACTTGCAAAGGCACTTGATATTTCTGTTATTGAATTGCTTTCGGGTGAGGATATTCGTAACGAAAACAAGGCTTCTGATATAACTAAAACTAAATTTTATGTTTGCCCTGTATGCAATAATGTAATTGAGTCAACGGGTAAAGCGTTGGTAAGCTGTTGCGGTATCACTTTGCCGCCGCTTGAAGCAGAGGTTGCAGAGTCGGAGCATAGCATTCACATTGAAACGGTTGAAGATGAATATTGCGTTACGCTTGAACACGCTATGCAGAAAAATCACTATATTTCTTTTATTGCCGCTATATCAGACAGGCGTGTTCAGTTTGTAAAGCTCTATCCCGAGGAAATGGCTCAGGCAAGGTTTAAAATTGAGCGGGTAAAGAGCATTTATGCTTACTGTAACCGCCACGGACTTTTTGAGTTGAAGCTATAATTTTTTAAAAGATAAATGAAAATCACTTGATTTTGCAAAGGAGGGGAACAAAATGGAATTTCACGAAAAGCTGCAAAAGCTCAGAGCAAGTGAAAATCTCACTCAGGAGGAATTAGCCGAAAAACTCTATGTTTCCCGTACGGCGATATCAAAATGGGAATCGGGCAGAGGCTATCCGAGCATAGACTCGCTCAAAACTATTGCAAAATATTTCAATATAACTATTGATGAATTGATTTGCTCAGACGAAATGGTTACTCTTGCAGAGCAGGACAAAAAAGAGTCAAAGAAAAAATACACCTCTCTTATTTGCGGAATAGTTGATTGCCTTATCGTTTTGATATTTTTCCTGCCTTTGTTTGCGAGTAAGGGTACTAATGAAGTGACGGCAGTTAATATCCTTTCATTGACGGGTGTAAGTCAATGGCTGAAAATTGTATTTATTGTAATTGCAGTAAGACCTGCAATTACAATAAATACAATTTTCAGCCATTGACTTACACCCGTCAATGAAAGGATATTAACTGCCGTCACTTCATTAGTACCCTTACTCGCAAACAA
>JAILBY010000030.1 GCA_024680655.1 Clostridiales bacterium
TTTCTGCTTTGAGCATTCTCTTTGCGTGCACAAAGAGAACGCTCGCAAGAGAAATGCAGTCAAGGGGAAGAAAATTTCGAGTTCTCTTCCCCTTGACAATCCCTTTCTTCCCGACCAAAGTGTATCGCCACTTTGGAAACAATCTTGTTCTATCGGCTAATCTTCATAAAAGCCTTTAATTTTTATCTTACTTTAAGTCTGCTATTTATAGATATGCTACCGAATAATTTTATCTATACTTTTTTCTTGATAAAAATGAAAGCCACGACGGCAGTCGAAAACTGATTATTTTATTTTTTTATTTAGAAAGATAAAAAGGTTGGTTTAGTCTCCGACGGCAGTCGAAAGGTAATTATTACCTAAACAAAAATAGCAGAAGCGTTAATATTGCTTCTGCTATTTAAAATTTTATTTAACCCTCTTCTGCTATTATTCTTCCCATCAACACGCCCATAATGGAAGCCATCATAAGACCTCTTGTCCAGCCACTTGAATCGCCAAGACAATGCAAGCCCTTTATGTTTGTGTTAAATCTTTTATCCATCTTTATTCTGTTGCTGTAAAATTTAAGTTCAGGTGAATAAAGCAAGGTTTCTATTGAAGCAAAGCCTGGAACAACGTGGTCAACTGCCTGAATGAAATTGATTATATTAAGCATAGCTCTGTAAGGCATAGCCGCTGTTATATCGCCTGCAACTGCATCAGGTAAAGACGGCTTTAAATTTGACTGTGCCAATTCTTTCGGCCAAGTGCGTTTGCCGTCAAGAATATCACCATAACGCTGAACAAGGATATGCCCTGCACCGAGCATATTTGTAAGCTCACCGATTTTTTGAGCGTAGGCGATAGGCTGATTAAACGGAACATTGAAATTGTGAGAACAAAGTATTGCAAGGTTAGTGTTGTCCGATTTGAACTCTTTGTAAGAATGTCCGTTTACAACTGCGAGGTCGTTATCGTAATTTTCCTGACTTACAAAACCGCCAGGGTTCTGACAGAAAGTGCGTACTTTATTTTTAAATGGCTTTGGATAGCCGATAAGCTTTGATTCATAAAGCACCTTGTTTACCTTTTCAATAACCTCGTTGCGAACCTCAACACGAACACCTATATCAACAGTACCAGGCTGATGTTCAACGCCGTTTTCTGTGCATACCTTTTCAAGCCATTCAGCACCTCGTCTGCCCGTTGCCACAACGATATGCTTGCCATAGACTTCAAGCGACTTTTTGCCGTTGCTTATATAAACGCCCTGACATACGCCGTCCTTTATGATAAGGTCTGAACATTCATAGCCGAAAAGTATTTCTATACCAGCGTTGAGTAAATATTTTTCTATTGCAAGATAAAGCTCTTGTGCCTTTTCTGTTCCAAGGTGACGGATAGGACAATCAACAAGTTTAAGACCTGCCTGAATAGCATTTTTCCTGATTTCCTTAACTTCTTCTGTGTTTTCAATACCCTCAACATGTGTATCTGCACCGAATTCAAGATATATTTTATCAGCATAGTTTATAGTTTCCTGTGCAACATCTTCGCCGATAAGCATAGGCAAATCACCGCCGACCTCATAGCTGAGAGAAAGCTTGCCGTCGGAAAAAGCACCTGCACCTGAAAACCCTGTTGTTATGTGACAATAAGGCTTGCAGTTTACGCATTGTTTTGTTTTTGATTTAGGGCAGTATCTTTCCTCGATAGCCTTGCCCTTTTCTATAATAGTAATTTTCTGCTTGCTGCCCTTTTTTAACATTTCAAGTGCTGTGAATATACCAGCAGGGCCTGCACCAACTATAACGACATCTGTATTCATAATTTCCTCCAAAAAGAAAATATCTCTTATACTTATTATTTTACCATAGTTTATATAACAATTCAAACAATGCAAAACGGCTGATTTTCAAAAAATCAACCGTTTTAAAAATTATTCGTTTAAAAGTCTTTCAAATATCAAGAAAAGCACCTGAGTAAGACTTTTCTCTTCTCTTTCGTTCATTTCTCTGTATTCTTTAAGGGAATTTTCGTCTGCATCATCAGAGATTTTTCTTATTGAAAGGAACGGCACCTTTGCTTTATAGCAAACAGAAGCGATAGCACCTGTTTCCATATCAAATGCACAAATATCAAAAAGCGAATGGAATTTCTCCTTTTTCTCTTTGTCCGTTAAGAATAAATCGCCCGTACCGAGTTTGCCCTTTCGCATTCCCTTGCTCATCATAGCAAGCTGGAGCAAATGCTCGTCTGCTTCATAAATATATTCCTGGTCAGGCTTTTTGCCAAGAGGATAATCTATTGCAGTAAGGTCAAAGTCACACTCAACATAAGAAGTGCCTGCAACAAAATCTTCACGCTTAACGCCGTAAACAGCACCTGAAAGACCTGCATTCAAAATCATATCAGCTTTGAATTCAGCGATAAGGTTTGCTGTTGCACCTGCGGCGTTTACTTTGCCGTTGCCTGCCTTAACAGCTTTTATAAAAATATTTTTATCGCCCTTTGTCAGCTTTGTTGAAATACCATCATCACCATAAAGTTTGAATTTTTCAAAGTCGCCCTTTTCAGTAACAAACTTTTCAAACGGAGAATATTCCATACTATCAGCAAAAACAAGACCTATTGTAATATCGCTCATAAAATCAGCCTCCTATCTCTTTAATTATACAATTATCACACTTTAACTGTCAATTTTTTATTTCACTTATTCTTTGTGCTCAACATATTATGCAAATGGAAAACTATTTAAAATAAGCGTGGTGTTGCAAAGAATAAACTGAATTATTTTTGCTCTTGAAAAAGAAACTCACGCATTATATAACGCCTTGAAAAAACAGTTCAACGCAGTATTTTCGTCTGGATTATACAGCGCAGCTTACTTCAAGGCGTATTTGTTTTATATTTTTTAAATTTCATTTAAACTTTATGTAATATAATCTTGATTGAATATAATATACAGCTATGATATAATGAAAAACAATCGAGGTGTTTTTATGTATTATCAAAATTTTGATATGAACGGGCAAAATAATGTGAACGGGCAGCCTGATTTTCAGCCGCCTTTTTATAATAATTTTAACAGAAAGTCACTGCCTGCTTATTATGAAGAAAAAGCAAGGATAAGAAAAATATCATATATCTCTTCGGCTTTTCTTCTTGCGTCTTTTATTATCTCTTTTATTATCTCTTTGTTTATGAGATCATCTTCAAGCTTTTTAACTTTATACAAAGAGAATAACACTTTTGCAAATGCTTTCTATATTTTGTATTCAACATTATCTGTGTTTTTGCCTGCTTTGGTTATAAATATTATTATCTCAAAGAAATACAAAGGCATTGATTTTTCAAATAGTTATGCAAAGCCTCAGAGTAAGACAATGTTTGTTCTGGCTGTTTTTGCAGGTCTTGCCATTTCTTTTGCAGCAGATTATATTGTCAATATAATTTCTTATATATTCAGTTCTTTTGATATTGAACAAATTTCTTCTGATAAAAATACAAGTAATTTAAGTGCTTTGGGTATAGTTGTGTCAATAGTTGCAACGGCAATAATACCTGCGTTAAACGAAGAATTCGCTTTGCGTTGTACCATTTTACAGCCTTTGAGAAAAGGCGGCGACTGGTTCGCAATTATTACTTCTGCTTTTATTTTCGGTTTGCTTCACGGCTCACCTAATCAGATACCTTTTGCCTTTATCGCTGGTATAGGAATGGGCTATTATTCAGTAGCAACAGGCTCTGTTTTTACAGGTGTTGCGATACATTTTTTAAACAACCTCTTTGCCGTGGTGTTCTGGATACTTCAAGATTTGTACCCTGACTATAACTTTAACAAGATTTCATCTATTATTATGGTGTCAATAGTTATTATAGGATTTATCTGTGCGACTATTTTTGCTCTTTCAAACAAAAAACAAGTTATGCAAAATCCACCTTCAATTTTGACCACAGGCGATAAAGTAAAAGCGTTTTTATTAAATCCGCCTATGATAATAACAATAATCATCTTCGTTGGCACTGCTCTTTTGCAGTTGAGAAAAACAGGTGCTTCATCTGATTCATCTCTTGGTATGGTATCGTTTTTGTTATGACAGATATAGATTTTATGAAAAAAGCGATAGAGCTTGCCGAGCTTTCAGCACAAGAGGACGAAGTCCCCGTCGGTGCAATAATTGTTAAAGGCTCTGAAATTATATCGACAGGCAGAAATCGCAGAGAAACGGAAAAAAATGCACTTGCTCACGCAGAGCTTGAAGCCATAAACAAAGCGTGTTTAAAGCTTGGCGGTTGGCGGCTTTGGGAATGTGAAATGTATGTAACGCTTGAACCTTGCCCGATGTGTACGGGTGCAATTATAAATTCAAGGCTGAAAAGAGTTGTTTTCGGAGCTTATGATAAAAAAGCAGGCTCTTGCGGTTCGGTGATAAATTTATTTGATTTGCCGTATAACCATAAGCCAGAATTACTCGGCGGAGTTTTGGAAGAAGAATGCTCTCAACAACTGAGTGAGTTTTTTAAAAATTTAAGAAAAAGAAAAAAATAAATATAAAGAAAGAAAACCAAAGCAAAAGCTATGCTTTGGTTTTTGTTTTTTGTTACTAAAAATCATTTTTTCTTTGGCAAATCCTTACAGGTTTCAAGCACAATTTCTTTTAATAGCTCTTTGTTGTCAATATCATCAACAAAATACATCGGCTTTGCACTTTCGTAAGGTATTTGTTCCTGCATATTATATTTTTTATTGCTTTCTGTTTTTTTCACAAGCAATCTGTTGTCGTAAATACCGCCAAATAAAACACCGTCGCAATAGAGCAAGAATTCGCCCATCATAGCCCTGCAAGTTATGTTATCCAAAAGGCTTAACTGCTCCAAAATAAAATCTCTGTAATCCTTTGTTGTTGCCATTGACAAAACTTCCTTTGTTATGTTTTCTTTTTCAGCTTAACGCCGAGTTAAAATAGACCTATTCGTTATTATCAAAGGAATAGGTGTTTTTACCTATATGAATATCAAAATACTGTTTTCCAAGTTAAGTTAATTCCGCCAAATATTTTTTTCACAATGTAGTACCTCTTTTAAAAAATATATTATAGTTTTTTACGATTAACGAGTTCTCACTCAATATCTTACTCAATTTCTTTTTTATGGTTTAAATGTATTCCGATATGTCCTATTCCTAAAATAATAACTGCGATTATCATAAAGATATTTTTTCCGTAAACGCCAAGCAATAAAAACGAGGCGACGGGCAAGGTAGCACCTGCAACGGGAACACCCAATATGCTTGAATACATATCCTTCATTGTTTTGTTGCTTTTAAAATATCTTATCCAATAGATTTCATATAACAGCATTAAGAGGAACGCTATCAACAAGATGATTGACCAGTATGATATTTTGTTTATATTAAAATCAGCGAATATTACAGCAAGAAATGTTACTGCTATTTCACCGAATCTTTCAAAAGCTAACAATATCTTGTTTTCATTTTTCTGATATTTTTCATAATCTGTCGGCTTGTTTTTGCTCCATATCATATTAGGAACCATAAGCATAATTAAAAATATCAAGCCGATATATGAAAATCCAAAGTGCATTAAAATCTTTCCTTTCAATCTGCAATAAGCGTTTCAAGAGCCTTTATGTATTGCATAGGGTTATTTATACTAAACTCACCGTGGGAATAGTTTGGTATTATTTCTATTTTGCTTTCTTTTATTTTCTGATGAATTATATCAGCAGATTTTTTCATTATCGGTCTTTCCTTGTCGCCGACAACAATCAGCGTTTTAGCCGTTGTATCTTCCAATGTGCTTTTTATATCATATCTTGAATTAGCTTCCATAAAACTAATCATATCTTCTTTTTCGATTTTGCAGGTATCTCTGTAATAATCTTCAAATAAATCTTTCTTGATTTTCAATGAATTGAACTGCATTTTAGAAAACCATTTTTTTGATATTATTGTGTAGCTCATAGAAAAAACAGGTCTGACCATTTTGTGCGTAGCTTTCATGGGGAGAGCCAAGGCACTTTCGATTATTGCATAATCGCAGATATCGTTCTTTTTTGATAATATTTCTAATAAGACCTGTCCGCCCAAGGATAATCCGCCCAAGAGGCTGATATGCCCGTTGTAATTATTATTTATGTAATCAATAATTTCTTGTGCATTGTCTTCAATGCTTGTGAAGTGTTTGTCACTTTCAGCGTGTCCGTCTAATATAGGCAGAATAATATGATAATTGTTTTTTAAGCTTTCTGCTTCTTCTTTGTAATTCCACCAAGACAAGCCGCCGCCGTGCAATAGCATTATAGTATTGTTTTTACTATCACCGTATTCTTTGAAATTCATAATGCTTCACCTATATATTTCACTATTGAAATTTTATATATATTTTTTTATTCCGTTGCCCCAAATGTTCATAATCCATTTTTGAGGTAAAATCTTACTGCAAATATGCTCGTATTTTACAAAGAGAGAGCATACTGACATATCTTTTCCTTTTTTTGCGTCTTTCAGGGCTTTCTTAACCACTTTTTCAGATGAAACCATTCCTGGAAATTTAACAGCTTTACCGTTATGCTCTTTTTTCAGCATTTCTGTATCAATCCAGCCAGGGCAAACCGCTGTGCAAGCTATTCCCTTATCCTTTAATTCATAATTCAGACTTCTTGAATACGACCTCAGATAAACCTTTGTTGCTGAATATAGTGCAATATAAGGGTTAGGCTGAAACGAAGAAGCCGAAGATATATTCAAAATTCTTGAACCCTTGCTCATATATGGTATTGCATACTGACAAATAAGAGTTGGAGTTTTACAGTTTATTTCAATCGTTTTTGATATTTCATCTTCTGTAAAATCAACTGTTTTCGCCATTTTTGCCATTCCTGCATTGTTGATTAAAAATTTAACATCAGGCTTATTTTCTTCTAATAAATCGGCTATTGCTTTTATTTCAGACTTTTCACATAAATCACATTGTATAGGGAAAATCTTATCTCCGTATTTATTGCACAATTCATCTAATTTGTTTTTATTTCTTGCAATAGCCCATATCTGATTTATATCTTCTTTCAGCAATTCTTTTATAAAAGCCTGTCCTAAACCGCCCGTTGCACCTGTTAAAATCGCTATTTTATCCATCTGCTTTTCCATCTCTCTTTTAAAATTCAACCTTTCCAAACAAATCTGGGGCCTTCTTCGCCCATTTCCCCGTTTGGAACAAAATTACTTTTTTCAAGCACTCTGATAGATGCAATATTGCTTTCTTCTGCCTCGGCTTCAATCTGTTTAACATTTTCTTGTAATGAAGCCCATTTTGCAATAGCGGTAACGGCTTCCGTCATATACCCCTTGTTTTCATATCCATCATTTGTGCCGTAGCCTATTTCTACAATTCCATTATCATCTATTCCTTTAAATGATAAAGTGCCGACAATTTCATTTTCTGAATTTTTTAATTGCATAAACCATAGGGTGTACCAAATATAATTTTTCGGGCAAGCCAAACAGCCATCAAGCATTTCCTGATAAGCTGATTTTAAGATTTCATTTTCTTCCTGCTCAACAATTTCTTTAAGCTTTTGAGTTGAAATCGGAAATATATTCATTCTTTCAGTTGTAATCAATGTTTTTTCCGCCTTTTTAAATTTTGAGTAATTTTTTCCGAACTCAATTATACTATAAAAATCACAAAAACAAAAGATTATCCGGAACGCCGTCGGGATAATCTTTGTATTATCATTGAAATATTTATCTACCGCAACAATGCTTATACTTCTTACCACTGCCGCAAGGACAAGGGTCATTTCTGCCAACCTTGTTTGAATTTCTGACAGTTCTGTTAGCACCGCTGTCACTGCCGTCATCAGCACCGCTTTCGCTTGTAACCTTAACGGACTGCTCACGCTTAACATCTTCTTCTCTTCTTACTCTGATAGTAAACATATGTCTTACTGTATCTTCTCTGATAGAGTTAGTCATCTCATCAAACATATCAAAGCCTTCAAGACGGAAAGCAACAACAGGGTCCTGCTGACCATAAGCACGCAAGCCGATACCACGCTTTAATTCTTCCATAGCGTCGAGGTGGTCCATCCACTTTGAGTCAACATTACGCAAAAGAACCATTCTTTCAAGGTCACGCATAAGCTGAGGAGTCATCTCAGCTTCACGCTCTTCATAAATTCTGTGTCCCTTTTCTGTTACAGAAGCAATTTCCTTTTCTTTATCAAAACCATCATTAAGGTCATTCATATCAGTAAGCCAGCCGTTGAACTTTTCACGCAAGCCTCTGATATTCCACTCTTCACGAGGTAACGCATCAGGGCAATAGAAGTCAAAGCTTGACTGTATTGTTTCATCGAGCATTTTAAGAATGATAGGTTTAAGCTCTTCGCCGTTGAGAACCTTGTCACGCTGGTCATAGATAAGCTCACGCTGACGGTTCATAACATCGTCGAATTTAAGAACATTCTTTCTTATTGCGAAGTTTCTGCCCTCAACCTTACGCTGAGCACTTTCAATAGTGTTAGAAAGAATTTTTGCTTCAATAGGTGTATCTTCGTCAACATTAAGAGTGTTCATCATAGCAGTAAGTCTTTCACCGCCGAACAAGCGGAGCAAATCGTCTTCCATAGAAAGATAGAAACGGCTTTCACCAGGGTCACCCTGACGACCTGAACGGCCTCTCAACTGGTTATCAATACGGCGTGAATCGTGGCGTTCAGTACCGATTATAAACAAACCGCCTGCATTACGCACTTCCTCTGCCTCGGAAGAAATCATATCCTTATATTTCTGATTAAGCTCTTTAAATGTTTTTCTTGCGTCAAGAATTTCCTGGTCGTCTGTTTCAGCAAAGCCTGTTGCTTCAACAATCATTTCCTCTGTTATGCCCATTCTTCTCATTTCTGATTTTGCGAGGAATTCAGAGTTACCGCCAAGGATAATATCAGTACCACGGCCAGCCATATTTGTTGCGATTGTAACAGCACCCTTTTTACCTGCCTGAGCAACAATTTCAGCTTCCTTATCGTGATGCTTTGCGTTGAGCACTTCGTGCTTTATGCCTCTCTTTTTGAGCATAGCACTGAGAATTTCTGATTTTTCAATAGAGATAGTACCAACAAGAACAGGCTGTCCTTTCTGGTGGCACTCAATAATCTGTTCAATAACTGCATTGAACTTGCCCTTTTCTGTTTTATAAACAACATCAGGGTTATCAATACGCTGAACTTCCTTGTTTGTAGGAATTTCAATAACATCAAGCTTATAGATTTCCTGGAATTCCTGCTGTTCTGTCATAGCAGTACCTGTCATACCAGAAAGCTTTGTGTAAAGACGGAAGTAATTCTGGAAAGTGATTGTTGCAAGAGTCTTTGACTCTTTTTCAACCTTAACGCCTTCCTTTGCTTCAATCGCCTGATGTAAGCCCTCGTTATATCTTCTGCCGAGCATAATACGACCTGTGAATTCGTCAACGATAAGAACCTGACCGTCTTTAACAACATAGTCAATATCTCTTCTCATAACGCCTATTGCCTTGATAGCCTGATTGATATGGTGCTGAATTGTCATATTCTCAGCGTCCATAAGGTTTTCAAGCTTGAAATACTGTTCAGCCTTTGCAACACCGCTTCTTGTAAGAGTTGCTGTTCTTGCCTTTTCGTCAACGATATAGTCGCCGTCAATTTCAGAATCAGTATCCTTCTTTGTATCAACCTCGGCAACCTTTGCCATTTTAAGAGTTTTTGCAAAAGCGTTTGCAAGTCTGTAAAGCTCTGTTGACTGGTCGCCAACACCTGAAATAATAAGAGGAGTTCTTGCCTCATCTATAAGGATTGAGTCAACCTCATCGACAATAGCGAAGTTGTGACCTCTCTGTACCTTGTTTTCTTTGTACTGAACCATATTGTCACGAAGATAGTCAAATCCCATCTCGTTATTTGTACCGTAAGTAATATCAGCGTTGTAAGCCGCACGGCGTTCTTCGTTGCTAAGACCGTGAACGATAAGTCCAACCTCTAAGCCGAGGAAACGATAAAGCTTGCCCATCCATTCAGAGTCACGGCGTGCAAGATAATCGTTTACTGTAACGATATGAACGCCATCGCCTGAAAGAGCGTTAAGATATGCAGGGAGGGTAGCAACAAGAGTTTTACCTTCACCTGTTTTCATTTCACTGATTCTGCCCTGGTGAAGAATTATACCGCCGATAATCTGAACAGGGAAGTGCTTTAAGCCAAGAACTCTCCAAGAAGCCTCACGGCAAACTGCAAAAGCGTCTGGAAGAATATCGTCAAGTGTTTCGCCGTTTGCAAGTCTTTCCTTTAACTTTGGAGTCATCGCCTTTAATTCTTCGTCAGAGTAATTTTTATATGTTTCTTCTAATTCAAGAACCTTATCTCTCAAAGGAAATACCCTTTTTACTTCCTTGGAAGAATAATCGCCAAAAATC
>JAILBY010000050.1 GCA_024680655.1 Clostridiales bacterium
TATGCTTTCGGTTGTGCCAACATATAAATAACCGCCTGGCTTAACCGTCTTATATATATTTGCAATAAGCTGTTCCCTTGTTGGTTTATCAAAATAAATCATAACATTACGGCAGAAAACAATATCAAACTGGTCTTTGTAAGGAAAAGGCTCCATAAGATTTTGTATTTTGAAATTCATATTTCTTTTTAAATCGTTGGAAACCTCAAATGTATAATTTGCATTGTTTACCTTGCAATATTGATGATAAACAGAAGGTATGGCTTCAAGTTCGTTTGCAGGGTAAATACCAGCCTTTGCCTTTGTTAGAACATTCATTGAAATATCGGAGCCGATAATAGACCAAGTCCAGTTAAGACGCAATTTTTTTATGGCATCATCAACAACCATAGCGGCGGTGTAAGGCTCCTGACCGCTTGAAGATGCGGCAGACCATATATTGAAGCTATAAGATAAATTACGCTTTGCAATTTCTGGAATAACTATTTTTTGCAAATGATGAAAATGGTCGTCCTCACGAAAGAAATAAGTATGGTTAGTTGTAATCTTATTAAGCATTTTCTGACATTCAACGCCATTCGGTTGAGCCATAATAAGTTCAATATACTTCGTGAATGAAGTGTAACCGTTTCTTTCGAGGTCAAAAGACAGACGGGATTCAATCAACTCTCTTTTTCCTTCAAGGTCAATGCCAAATCTGCTTTTTGTGAAGTTGATAAAAGTCTGATATTCTCTATCATTTAATTTTATCAAAGCCGACATCCCTTTCAAGCATTAGAATCAGTTGTTTTGTAAAAGGTTTTTAACAATGTTGAGAAGTTGTTTTTCTTCAAAAGGTTTAACAATAAAGTCCTTTGCACCCATTTTTAAAGCGTCTGCTATAATTAAATCCTGACCTATTGCAGAATTCATAACGATTTTTGCATCAGGGTTAATTTTGAGCAAATCCTCTAACAAAGAAAGGTCTTTTCTGTCGGGCAAGGTTATATCCAAAAGCACTAACTCAGGATTGAATGCCGTAAACTTTGAAATGGCGTCTTTCGCTGTTGTTGCTTCAAGAATATGAGTATAATTTGCAGAATTAAGGCACTTCTTTATAAGATTTCTTGCAAAAACAGCATCATCAACAATTAAAATTAAATTATCCATAACACAATCTCCTACTCTATACCCAAAATTTTCATTATTTTTTCAATAGACTGATCTTTCGGCAAAAACAAAACATAGCCGTCAAAGTTCTTGCCATTGTTAGTTGCCGAAAATTTACTGCTCACACATATTGTATGCTCATCATCGGGAAGTTCCTTTATCTGATAAGTCAAAAGAACATCGGGATTATTGAGATACAAGGTCTGAGAGGAGGTGAACACCCTCATATCAGTATATTTTGAAATGGCAGAAAGATAAGAAGCTGCCATCATATTTGCAATTTCTTGTATCAATGAACTTATTTCTTCATTAAAGTTGAACATTTCACCGCTGTATTCATCATCAACAAGCGAGCGTATAATTTCAGCCGCAAAGTCTTGTTCGAGGATAAAAAACAGCGTGCCCTGAATATCGTTTTCAAACGGAACGGAAACGCCAACCGCATTAAGCTTGGAAAAATTAAGATTGTTTTTTATATCATCTATATTAGCGAGCGTGACATCAGGAATATCAATGTTCAAAGTAAAGCCGAGCATTTTGCTTAGTGAGTTTGTCGCTTTACCCACACCAACATTTCCTAATTCTGTCAGCGTTGCGATTATATTTTCATCAATGGGCAAATTTTTGACTAACAATACATTCACCTCGTAAATCGGATTTTGAGAGAATATAATAATAAAAACAGATTTATAAAGTTATTATAGCTCATAATTAACGCTTATGTCAACTATATACGTATTATTTACTGCTTTTTTGTGCAAATTTTTATTTGAGTCATAAAATCAAATTTGTTTTTGGGCGAAACCACAACATATTTTTTCCCTTTTGGTGAAAAATATGAAATTATCAGCTTGTCTTTTGAAAGAGCGGCAGTAGTGGCGTGCATAGTGCCAGCCTCACAGGAAGAAATGGTGCTGTAAGGTATAACGATTTTTGTAAAAAGTCCGCTTTTTATTATAAGAGCTTCTTTATCAAAATAATAGTAGGTTGAAAGATAGTCGGGCAAGAGAAAGAGAGAAAGAAAAGCAAGTGACAAAATCGAAAGAAGTGCAAAGCTGCTCTTGCCTTCTATTGTGCTGTATATAAAATAGAATGTAAAAAATATAAAGACGAAGACGGTGAGATGAAACCACCAGTCGATTTTTGATTTATACTTCATATAATTATTTCTCCGATTTAAAAAAGGGCGGAAATAACCGCCCTTTTTATATTTAAGTTAAAAACAATTAAGCTTTGTCTGCACAGCCAAGAACTGTTTCAATCTTGTGTGCAACAGCCTTTTCGATGTTTTCTCTTGCAGGTGTAAGATACTGACGAGGGTCAAAGTGAGTTGGGTTTTCAGCGAAGTGCTTACGGATACCTGCTGTCATAGCAAGACGAAGGTCAGAGTCAACATTTATTTTGCAAACTGCTCTTCTTGCACTTTCACGAAGCATATCCTCAGGGATACCGATAGCGTCAGGCATTTCACCGCCGAACTTGTTTATATCTTCAACAAATTCCTGAACAACTGAGCTTGCACCGTGTAAAACGATAGGGAAGCCAGGAAGTCTTTTTGCAACTTCATCAAGAATATCAAAACGAAGCTGTGGCTTCTGACCAGGCTTGAACTTGTAAGCACCGTGGCTTGTACCGATAGCGATTGCAAGTGAGTCAACGCCTGTTCTCTTAACGAAATCTTCAACTTGGTCAGGATTTGTGTAGCTTGCGTCTTCTGCTGAAACATTAACATCATCTTCAACGCCAGCAAGCTGACCTAATTCACCCTCAACAACAACGCCGTGAGCGTGAGCGTAGTCAACAACCTTTTTTGTAAGAGCAACATTTTCTTCATAAGGAAGGCTTGAACCATCAATCATAACTGATGTGAAGCCGCCGTCAATACAGCTTTTGCATGTTTCAAAATCAGGGCCGTGGTCAAGGTGAAGTGCAATAGGAAGACCTGTTTCTTCAACTGCTGCATCAACCATTGCTTTGAGGTAACCGTGGCTTGCATACTTTCTTGCACCAGCAGAAACCTGCAAGATAACAGGTGCATTGAGCTTCTTTGCAGCACGGGTGATACCCTGAACAATCTCCATATTATTTACATTGAAGGCACCGATTGCATAGCCGCCTTCGTATGCCTTTTTGAACATTTCTTTTGTTGTTACAAGTGGCATAAAAAACAACTCCTCTTTAATATATTTTTTGAACATATAAGATTATAACCCTTTGACAGTAATTTGTCAAAGATAATAGAAATTATTTTTTATTGTTAAGCTTATTTTTTTTGTTTTCTTTGTCGGATTTCTTTTTTTCTTCAGCTTTAACTATTTCCTCGTTTGTTGCCTGAATAGCACTTTCTTCCTGAGGTGAAGGTACCCAAAGATGAATTGTACCCTCATCATTGAGTATTTTTATAACGATTATTGCAAGAGGAAGTGCAAAAAGTCCTATAAATCCAAAGAGCTTTACACCGAAGAACATAGCAACTATTGTAATAAATGGTGGTAAGCCTAATTGACCTGAAACAAGCTTCGGCTCAATAACCTGACGGAGAACGGTAACTGCAACATAAAGAACAAGTATTGCTATACCAAGTTTTATATCGCCTGTTATAAGTGAATATAATCCCCAAGGGATAAGAATTGTACCAGTTCCAAGAACAGGAAGAATGTCAACTATTGCAATAACAAGTGAAAGAACAAAAATATATGAACCATCATAAATTTTGAAAAGCTTGAATAAATTAAAAGATATAAACATTTCAAAGAAGGTTATTGTGATAATCATAAGATATGCTTTACCCATTCTTGAAAGGCAGAATTTAATTGTCTTTTTTGCTTTTACAAGATTTTTTATTTTTTCATCAGAGAACTGACGGACAACGGCTTCTTTAAGATGCTGATAATCTATTGTGATAAAGCAGCCTGCTATGAAAGCAACAAGAACGCTAAGAATATAAGTTGGAAGCTGTTTTGCCGTATTCCAAAGACTTTTGAGTGGACTTGAAAATGTTGTAAAATCAAATGAAGTGCCTGCATTAGAAATACTTTCACCTATTGTGAGATGTTCTGCACCGCCCTGCTGAAATTTCTCAAAGAAACTTGAAACAGAAGAATTTATTGTAGGCTTTAAATATTCAGGCATTTTTTGGTCAATAAACTGCTGAATTTCCTTGATAAAAGATGGTATATCTTCAAGCTTTATTTTAAGATACTCAAAAAAACCGCTGAATTCAAAAATCAATCTTGAAATCAAAAGAGCAATAGGCCCTAAAATCGCAATAACAACGAGTATTTGAAGCACTACTGCAACAAAGCCTTTTTTTAAAGGTGTATGCGATGTTATAAAAGTAAGAGGCCTTTGAAGAGCCGCCGCAACAAGAATTGCCATTATGAACGGAAAAGTAATCCAAAACGCATAGTTCATATAAAGATAAACTAAGGCTACGATTGCCGCTGCAAACAGCAAATTTATCAAAAATTTTTTTCTTGACTCAATTTTATTCAAAAAAAATCCCCTTTTCCTATTAAGTTATTAAACAAATTATACTATATTTTTTTCTAAAATCAAGGATATATTATAGAAAAAACAAAAGTTTGTTATTTCTCTTTATTCTGAAAAAATATTGTGCTAAAATATAGAGCATATCATTAAAATTTGCGGATACTAAAAATTCATTCAGATATGGGAGAGATAAAATGAAAGTTGCAGTTATGGGCTACGGCGTAGTTGGTTCAGGCGTTGTTGAGGTTCTGAACAAAAATCAGGAAAGCATCTCAAAAAGAGCAGGTCAGGAAGAGCTTGCAGTTAAGTATATTCTTGATTTAAGAGATTTTCCTGGCGATGTAAACGAAGGCAAGTTTATAAAAGATTTCAACATTATTCTTAACGATGATGAAGTTAAGGTTGTTGTTGAAACAATGGGCGGATTAAATCCTGCTTTTGACTTTGTTTCAAAGTGTCTTAACGCAGGCAAAAGTGTTGTTACTTCAAATAAAGAGCTTGTTGCCGCAAAGGGCATTGAACTTTTGAATATCGCAAAGGAAAAATCAGTTAACTTCTTGTTTGAAGCAAGTGTTGGCGGTGGTATTCCTATTATAAGACCTATCAGTCAGTGCCTTGCTGCAAATGAAATTGATGAAATTGCAGGTATCCTTAACGGTACAACTAACTTTATTCTTACAAAGATGATTGAAGATAAAATGGAATTTGCAGACGCTCTTAAACTTGCACAGGATAACGGCTATGCAGAAAAGGACCCTACCGCTGATATTGAGGGTATTGACGCTTGCAGAAAGATTTGTATTCTTGCTTCTCTTTGCTATGGCAAGCATGTTTACCCAGACGGTGTGTTTACTCAGGGCATTACAAAAATATCATCAGAAGATGTTGAGTATGCAAAGAGCTGGGGCGGTGTAATCAAGCTTATCGGTGCATCAAAGAAATTATCAGATGATAAAATTTCTGCTTGGGTTCGTCCTTGCTTTGTTGCAAACGGCAGTCAGCTTGCAAGCACAACTGATGTTTTTAACGCTATCCTTGTAAGAGGTGACGCAATAGGCGATGTTGTTTTCTACGGCAGAGGTGCAGGTAAGCTTCCAACAGCAAGTGCAGTTGTTGCCGATGTTATAGACTGCGCAAAGCACGTTGAAAGAAAGAAACTTTTTGGCTGGGGCGAAAGCAAAGAAAACTATGTTGCAGATTATCTTGATTTGCCTGTTACTGCTTATGTTCGCCTTAGCACAAGCGATAAAGAAAAAGCAAAGTCACAGCTTGGAGATATAAAGGTTCTCACAAGAGATAACGCAAAGTCAGACGAGCTTGCTTTTGTAATTTCTGCAAAGACAGAAAGAGAACTTAACGATACTCTTTCAAAGCTTGATGCAGAGGTTAAGAATATAATTCCTGTTACAGATTTTTAATTTTACAATATAAAAAACAAAGGGGAGGAATATGATGTCACTTATAGTACAGAAGTTTGGTGGCAGTTCGGTTGCTGATGCAGAGCGTGTTATGAATGTTGCAAGCATTGTTACTGATACTTACAAGCAGGGCAACAATGTTGTAGTTGTCGTTTCAGCTCAGGGCGATACAACCGACGACCTTATTGAGAAGGCAAAAGAAATAAACCCTAAGGCTTCAAAAAGAGAAATGGATATGCTTTTAACAGCAGGTGAGCAGATGTCTATCGCTTTGCTTGCTATGGCTATTGAAAAGCTTGGCTATCCTGTTGTTTCTTTGCTTGGCTGGCAGGCAGGTTTCAAAACAAATTCAAATTACTCAATGGCAAGAATTAAAGCTGTTAAAACAGAGCGTCTTAAAAAAGAGCTCGACAAGAAAAATATTGTTATTGTTGCTGGTTTCCAGGGCATTAACAAGTATGAAGATTTAACAACTCTCGGCAGAGGTGGTTCAGACACAAGTGCTGTTGCTATTGCCGCATCACTTCACGCTGACCGTTGCCAGATTTTTACAGATGTTGAGGGTGTTTATACAGCAGACCCAAGAAAAATCAAGGGTGCAAAGAAATTGCAGGAAATCACTTATGATGAAATGCTTGAACTTGCTACTCTTGGTGCACAGGTTCTTAATAATCGTTCCGTTGAAATGGCAAAAAAATATAATGTAGAATTAGAGGTGCTTTCAAGCTTAAAGAGAGTACCTGGTACAATAGTCAAGGAGGTTGCTACCGTGGAAAAGATGCTCGTAAGAGGTGTTACAAAAGACTCAGATGTTGCTCGTGTTTCAATAATCGCTATACCTGATGTTCCTGGTATTGCATTCAAGGTTTTCGGCAAGCTTGCCGCAAAGGGTATAAATGTTGATATTATTCTTCAATCAGTAGGTCGTGACGGCACAAAGGATATTACCTTTACTGTTGCAAGAGATAATGGTGAAGAAAGCGTTGCTCTTATTAAAGAATTGCTCAGCCTTAATGATAATCAGATTGTTTGCGACACAAATGTTGCAAAGGTTTCTGTTGTTGGTGCAGGTATGGAAACACACCCAGGCACAGCTTCAAAAATGTTTGAGGCTCTCTTCGAGGTTGGCGTAAATATCCAGATGATAGCAACAAGCGAAATCAAAATTTCTGTTCTTATCAATGAAGAAGATGCAGACAGAGCAGTTGCTGCTGTTCATAAAGCATTCTTACCTGAGGACGAATAATAAAATAAAAAACTTAAAGCCTCCCGATATTATATCGGGAGGCTTTTTTGTGCTGTAAATCTATATAATTGAAAAAATGTAATAATACAATATTATATTAAAGAAAACACCTTTTCCCACGAAACAAGGCAGCTGCAGTAAATCTTGCCGCTCTTTGAGCTTGGCTTGTTAAAGAATACAGTTTCATTACCTGCAAAAGCAAAGTTTGCATTTGCGTTTGTGTAAAGCAAATCGCCCTTTAATGATTTAATTCTGCCCGTTGCCATATCAGAGAATATGATAATCTGTTCGCCCTCGTGGGTTTTACCTGCAATAACAAGCTTTGTTGCATCATCTGTGCAAGCAAAATGTTCAACTATTGCAAGGTCATCGTTTTCAATTTTTGTTGAAACAGCGTTTGTAAGGTTTGTTATTTCAAATGTGTTTATATTTATAACATAATCATTATATCTTATATAGTTGACATTGAAATCACCGTTAAAGGAAGCGATAACCCTTTCCTTTTCATTCAATGCAGCTTTTACAATAGAGTCAAAGCCCGTCTCAGTTCTTCTCAAAAAGACTGTTCCATCATCTGTAACCCTTGCGTACATATAATGTGCTTGACTTGCGAGTCTTGTTATAGCCGCACGCTCTTTGTTATCGAGGTCAACATCAAAGTCAGCGTCCATAGTGGTACTTGGATAATATCTTGAAGTGAAGAACGGAATGAGCTTTCTTGCACTTTCAAGAGCCTCGTCGGTAAATATTGCGTAATTGCTCGATATTTTTCCGTCAAGACCGACATTAGCATTAACATCATAAACAAAGTTGCTTATCTTTGCTGTTTCCAAGGAATAATAGAATGATATATCATAGGTTTTGTCCTTTTTGTAGAAATCATCTTTTTCTGTATCAATCAATAAAAGAACATCTTTTTCATCAACCTGATGTGAAGCAGGCAAGGTCTTTAACTTAAAGAACGCATAATCATAGATACCGCTTGAAGAGCAAAGACCATATCCGCTTATTTTTCCGTCTTTCAATATATAAGAAACATTTGCCGTCATTTCCTGTCCGCTGTATTTTACTGTTATAGGAAGTGTTGCAGTAGGCTCAATTACTTCAAACTTTCCGTCTGAATATTGATAAAAGCAGACAGCGTTAGAATTCTTTGTGTCTATGGTATAGAAAATATCGTTGAAATCTGTTTGCAAAAGAGGCGTTTCAGTATCTGCCGTAACGCTTGTGAGCTTTGAAAAAGAAAACGCCGAAAGATTAAGATTATCTGTTATGTTTTGCTTCAATCTGTCAAAATCTAAATTATCTCCGCCCCAAATAGTAAACGCTAATGCGACGCAAGCGAGTATAGCAAAAATTGAAGTTATTATAAATTTAGCAATTCTTTTACTTTTCAAATTATCATCACCCTTGACTATATTTGCCTGATAATGTTATCTATTATACTATCTATTTAAAAAAAATACAACCAAATAGGGTAGGCAACTTAAAAAAGCCCGACTGTTATAGTCAGGCTTGTTTTTATTTGCAGAATACATGATTTCCGATAACTTTAACAACAGGTCGGCTCCTTATCCATTGATTTGAAGTTTTTGCAGGGTTGTAATAGTAAATAGCACCGCCCGTAGGGTCCCAGCCGTTTATAGCGTCTTGTGCCGCTTTTTTCGCACTTGAAACAGTAGCCTTGCTCCAATTTGAATCTCTTACGCAGGAAAACGCTCCCGCTTGATATACAACGCCTGAAATGGTGTCTGGAAATGAAGGATGCTGAACTCGGTTTAAAACTATTGCTCCCACTGCAACCTGCCCCTCGTAGCTTTCTCCTCTTGCTTCGGCAGAAATAACCTTTGCCAGCAAAGCCACATCACTGCTTGAATAAGAACTGTTTGAAGATGATGATGAAGAAATGCCCATAGCTCGAAGCGTCTTTGTTCCTGCTATGCCGTCAACAGT
>JAILBY010000060.1 GCA_024680655.1 Clostridiales bacterium
GGAGTTTAAAATCGGTAGTGTTGTCAAGTCAAAAGCCGGACGCGATGCAGGGAAATTTTTAACGGTT
This sequence comes from Clostridiales bacterium, assembly GCA_024680655.1. Lineage (GTDB taxonomy): Bacteria > Bacillota > Clostridia > Oscillospirales > Acutalibacteraceae > UMGS263. The sequence continues at coordinate 68 of JAILBY010000060.1, forward strand.
GTCGGTTTTTCTGAAACATATATACTTGTGTGTGATGGAAAGGAAAGGCCTCTTGAAAGACCTAAACTTAAAAATCCACGCCATTTGTTATTGCTTTCAGTTCAACTGCCTGCACAAAAAATGGCAACCAATCGTGAGTTAAGAAAAGCACTTAAAGTTTTAAGTGAAAATGAAATTCAGGGAGGTTAAGTTATGTCAAAACAAGATATGATTGAAATTGAAGGTACAGTTGTTGAGTCTTTACCTAACGCAATGTTTCAGGTAGAACTCGAAAACGGTCACAAAATTTTAGCCCATATTTCTGGCAAGCTGCGTATGAACTTCATTCGTATTCTTCCAGGTGATAAGGTAACGGTTGAAATGTCGCCATATGACCTTACCAGAGGGCGAATTACTTGGCGTTCAAAATAAGCATTATTTTAGGGAGGTATTCTATTATGAAAGTCAGACCTTCTGTAAAGAAAATTTGCGAGAAGTGCAAAATTATTAAACGCAAGGGAAAAGTAATGGTTATCTGTGAAAATCCTAAGCACAAACAGCGTCAGGGCTAATTTTTAGCTTATTGATGCAAAACCAATAATGGAGGTGCAACTGACAAATGGCGCGTATTTCAGGTGTTGACTTACCAAGAGAAAAGAGAGTTGAAATTGCTCTTACTTATATCTATGGTATAGGTCGTAAAACTGCAAGCGACATTATTGCTGCAACAGGCATAAATCCTGACATAAGAGTTAAGGATTTAACTGAAGATGATGTTTCTAAGCTTCGTGATTACATTGATAAGAATGTTAAAATCGAAGGTGATTTAAGAAGAGAAACAGCATTTGATATCAAAAGACTTATCGAAATCGGTTGCTATCGTGGCGTTCGTCATCGTAAGGGCTTACCTGTAAGAGGTCAGCGTTCAAAGACAAACGCTCGTACTCGTAAGGGTCCTAAGAAAACGATAGCTAATAAGAAGAAGTAAGCTTTTAGGAGGTAAATAAATGGCTACTAAAGGTTCTGCAAAAAAGACCACATCTACACGCAGACGCCGTGAGCGTAAAAATGTTGAGCGCGGCGCAGCCCATATTCAATCTACCTTCAACAATACCATCGTTACTATCTCAGATACACAGGGTAATGCTGTATCTTGGGCAAGTGCCGGTGAGATGGGCTTCAGAGGTTCTAAGAAGTCTACTCCTTTCGCTGCACAGACAGCAGCAGAAACAGCTGCTAAGGCTGCTATCGAACAGGGTATGAAAACTGTTGAAGTTTATGTTAAGGGTCCAGGTGCTGGCCGTGAAGCTGCTATCAGAGCTTTACAGACAGCAGGTTTGGAAGTTAGTCTTATTAAAGATGTTACTCCAATTCCACACAATGGCTGCCGCCCACCAAAGAGAAGGCGTGTCTAACCTAAATATAGGAGGTTTAACCACATGGCAAGATATACTGATGCGGTATGTAAGCTTTGCCGCCGTGAGGGCAAGAAGCTCTTTTTAAAGGGCGATAGATGCTACACTAACAAGTGTTCTATTGAGCGTCGTTCTTATGCTCCAGGCCAGCATGGTCAAAGCCGCAAAAAGTCTTCAGAATACGGTCTTCAGCTTCGTGCTAAACAGCAGGCAAGAAGATTCTATGGTATTCAGGAAGGTCAATTCCACAAATATTTCTTAATGGCTGAGCGTCGTTCAGGCGTTACCGGTGACAACTTACTCCAGATTTGCGAAAGCCGTCTTGATAATGTTGTTTACTTACTCGGTTGGGCAAGTTCCCGTACTGAAGGCAGACAGCTTGTTAATCATGGCCATTTCCTCGTAAATGGCGAAAAGGTTGATATTCCATCATACCTTTTAAAAGCAGGTGACGTTGTTTCTATCAAGAAGAAAAGCTTAGACAGCGAAAAGTTCAAAGCTCTTTTAGAGTCTTCTTCTCGTCCTGTTCCACAGTGGCTTGAACTTGATAAAGAAAACGCTACTGGTAAAATTGTTAACTTACCAACAAGAGACCAGATTGAAACACCTGTTGAGGAGCATCTCATCGTTGAGTTTTACTCCAAATAATAGTCTTTTTTATCTATTATTCATATTAAGATGCTTAACAAGGAGGCTTTTGAATGATTGAAATCGAGAAGCCCAGAATCGAAGCTACTGATTTGACTCCGGATGGAAATTATGGCAAGTTCACTTTGGAACCATTAGAAAGAGGCTACGGCACAACATTAGGCAACAGCCTTCGCCGTGTTATTCTTTCTTCTCTTCCAGGTTACGCTATAACTTCTGTTAAAATAGAAAATGTTTTACACGAATTTTCTACTATTGACGGTGTTAAGGAAGATGTTACTGAAATAGTTTTGAATTTGAAGGGTGTTATCCTTAAAATTCACGGTGACGGTCCTAAAACTGTTTATATAGAAGCAAACGGAGAGGGCGAAATTAAGGCAGGCAACATTAAGTCTGATTCAGAGGTTGAAATTCTTAACCCTGACCACCACATTGCGTATCTTGATAAAGATGCACATGTTAGTATGGAACTTACTGTTGATAAAGGCAGAGGCTATGTTCCTGCTGAACGCAACAAGCAGCTTTTAGATCCAGTTATCGGTGTTATAGCTGTTGACTCTATCTACACACCCGTATTGAAGGTGAACTATACAGTTGAGAACACTCGTGTAGGTCAGATTACTGACTACGATAAATTAACCCTTGAGGTGTGGACCAACGGAACACTTACTGCAAAGGATGCTGTTTCTTTGGGTGCCAAGATTCTCAACGAACATCTCAATCTCTTTGTTGACCTTTCAGATGAAGGCTACAATACTGAGATTATGGTCGTTAAGGACGACAATGGTAAGGAAAAAGTTCTGGAGATGACCATTGAGGAGCTTGACCTGTCAGTTCGTTCCTATAACTGCTTAAAGAGAGCAGGTATCAATACGGTTGAAGACTTGATTGAAAAATCCGAAGAAGATATGATGAAGGTTAGAAACCTTGGTAGAAAATCTCTTGATGAGGTTTTAGCTAAGCTTGATTCTCTTGGATTTGGTCTTCATAGTGATGATGAGTAAAATCCCATTTAAACCTATAACGGTAAAGGAGTGATTTTAATGCCAGGTACAAGAAAGTTAGGCAGACCAACTGACCATAGAAAAGCTATGCTCAGAGGTTTAGTTACCTATCTCTTGGAAAACGGCAAAATAGAAACCACCGTTACAAGGGCAAAAGAAGTACGCTCTATGGCTGAAAAAATGATTACAATCGCTAAGAATGATAATCTTCAGTCAAGACGCCAGGTTTTAGCATACGTTACCAAAGAGGACGTTGTTAAAAAGCTTTTTGAGGAAATTGCCCCAAAATATAAAGAAACAAACGGCGGTTATTGCCGTATAATCAAAACAGGTCCACGCCGTGGCGATGCAGCAGAAATGTGCATTATTGAACTTGTTTGATTTACGATATAATCTAAAATTAAAGAGCTGACTTTTAAGTCAGCTCTTTTTTATTGCTTATAAATTCAAGTGTAACTGCAACAAGTTGAGTTGCAGTAGTAAGTAATAATCTTAATAGGGAAAACAGGCATAAAAAAGCGGATACAATTAGTATCCGCTTTAATTTGCTTATTTGAAAATTATTTAATCTTAACTGTCCAGCCGAATGGATCGTCAAGCTTGCCCCATTGAATACCTGTAAGGTTATCATAAAGCTTTTGAGAGATAGGTCCGATTTCGCCGTTGTTGATAGGCATAACAACATCGCCCCATTTTAATTCACCGATAGGTGAGATAACAGCAGCAGTACCGCTACCAAAGGCTTCTTTAAGTCTGCCTTCTTTTGCAGCGTCAGCAACCTCTTGAATTGAAAGACGGCGTTCGCTTACTTTCATACCCCAGCTCTTTAAAATATCAATGCAAGACATTCTTGTAACACCTGAAAGGATACTGCCTTGAAGAGCAGGTGTGATAACTTCATCATCAATTACAAAGAATACATTCATTGTGCCAACTTCTTCAATGTACTTGCGTTCAACACCGTCAAGCCAAAGAACCTGAGTGTAGCCAGCCTTATCAGCTTCGTCCTGTGCTTTAAGAGAAGCGGCGTAGTTACCGCCTGTCTTTGTGAAGCCCATACCGCCCTTAACAGCACGAACATAGTTGTTTTCAACATAAATCTTAACAGGGTTAAGTCCCTCTGGATAGTAAGCACCAACAGGTGAAAGAATTACAGAGAATATAAGATGCTTTGCAGGGTGAACGCCTACATGAGCGTCAACAGCAAAGATGAATGGACGGATGTAGAGAGATGTACCCTCAGCAGTAGGAATCCAATCTTCATCAACAAGAACTAATTGCTTTATAGCTTCAATAGCAAATTCTTCATCAATCTGAGGAATGCAAAGGCGTTCGTTTGAAACATTAAGACGAGCCATATTTCTGTCAGGTCTGAAAAGAAGAATTCCGCCTTGCTCTGTGCGGTATGCTTTCATACCTTCAAAAACTTCTTGACCATAGTGAAGACACATAGCAGCAGGGTCAAGCTCAAAAGGTGCATAAGGAACAATTCTTGGATTGTGCCAGCCTTCGCCCTCATCATAATTCATAACAAACATATGGTCTGTGTAGTAGTTACCAAAGCCGAGCTTACTCTGGTCAGTAGGCTTCTGCTTAGGATTTTTTGTGCGTTCAATTTTTATTTCTTGCATTTAGAACACTCCCTTAATTTATTGCTTTAATCTGTTAAAATATATTATATCACTATAAGTTCTTTTTTCAAGTGGTAATTTTAAAATATAATTCTGAATATATTAAGTTATAAAAAGCGATAGCCATAAAGACTACCGCTTTTCAAACTTAAATTTATGCTTTGATTACCAGATTTCTTTTGTTTTAACCTGTTCAAGAATTGTATCAATAAATTTGTTAAGCTCAACTGCACCTAAATCGCCTTTGCCTCTTTGTCTTACGCTGACTTCACCAGAAGCCTCTTCCTTTTCGCCGACAATAAGCATATAAGGGATTTTTTCAAGCTGTGCCTCACGAATTTTATAGCCGATTTTTTCAGGTCTGTAATCAGCCTCAACACGCAAGCCCTTGGCTTTAAGTTCAGCACTAACCTTTTCAGCATAATCGCTGAACTTTTCAGAAACAGGCAATACACGAACCTGCTCAGGAGCTAACCAAACAGGGAATGCACCAGCGTATTTTTCAATAAGCAAAGCAAGTGTACGCTCGTAGCAGCCTAATGATGTACGGTGAATGATGTATGGATTTTTCTTTGTGCCGTCTGCATCAGTATATTCCATACCGAATTTTTCAGCGAGCATCTGGTCAATCTGAATAGTGATGATAGTATCTTCCTTGCCGAAAACATTTTTCATCTGAATATCAAGCTTAGGACCATAGAAAGCAGCTTCACCAACGCCGATAACATAAGGAATATCGAGATGGTCAAGAATTTTCTTCATAAGTCCCTGAGCCTCGTCCCACTGTTCAACAGTACCTATATATTTTTCTTTATCATTAGGGTCCCATTGAGAGAAACGATAGGAAACATCTTCATAAAGTCCTAATGTTTTAAGCATAAATATTGCAAGTTCAAGACAGCTTTTGAATTCATTTTCAAGCTGGTCAGGACGGCACATAAGGTGACCTTCTGAAATTGTAAACTGACGAACTCTGATAAGACCGTGCATTTCACCGCTTGCTTCATTTCTGAAAAGTGTTGATGTTTCATTGTATCTTAAAGGCAAATCTCTGTAAGAACGGGCTTTGTTGAGATAGGCCTGATATTGAAATGGGCAAGTCATAGGACGCAACGCAAAAACTTCGTCGTCCTTTTCTTCATCACCCATAACAAACATACCATCTTTATAATGGTCCCAGTGACCTGAAAGCTTGTATAAGTCACTTTTTGCCATATAAGGTGTTTTTGTGAGCAACCAGCCTCTTTTTTGTTCTTCGTCCTCGACGAAACGCTGTAAAAGCTGAATAACTCTTGCACCCTTTGGCAAAAGAATAGGTAAGCCCTGACCGATAATATCTGCTGTTGTGAAGAAGCTTAACTCTCTGCCGAGTTTATTATGGTCACGCTTCTTTGCTTCTTCAAGCATTTGAAGATGTGCTTCAAGTTCAGAGGCTTTCGGGAAAGCAACACCATAGATGCGTTGGAGCATTTTATTGTTTGAATCGCCACGCCAGTAAGCACCTGTGCAAGCTGTAAGCTTAATTGCCTTTACAGCAGAAGTGTTCATTATATGCGGACCTGCACATAATTCAATAAAATCGCCCTGCTGATAGAAAGAAATGTTTTCGCCCTTGTCAGAATGTTCTTTTATAAGCTCAACCTTATAAGTTTCATTCTTTTCATTCATAAGCTTTATAGCATCATCAGGTGTAAGCTCAAATCTTTGAAGCTCCAAGCCTTCTTTGACGATTTTTTTCATTTCTTCTTCAAGCTTTGTAAGAATTTCAGGTGTAAAGTTTATATCACTGTCAAAGTCGTAGTAGAAGCCATTGTCAACAGCAGGACCTATTGTAAGCTTTGTTTCAGGGTATAATCTTTTAACTGCCTGAGCAAGAATGTGTGAAGCAGTGTGCCAGAAAGCGTGTTTACCTTCATTTGTTTCAAAGGTTAAAATTGAAAGCTCGCAGTCCTCGGTAAGAGGTGTGCGTAAATCCTTTGTAATTCCGTTAATCTGACAAACACAGGCAGCCTTGTATAAGCCCATACCAAGACTTTTAGCAACCTCTGCCGCTGTTGTGCCGTTTTCATATTCTTTAACGACACCGTCTTTGAGTGTTACCTTAATCATAATACTTCTCCTTTTATATTAAAAAATTTTTTATAAAACAAAAAACTTCACCCTTATAAAAAGGGTGAAGTAATAAACTAACTCCACGGTTCCACCTTAATTGCATTGTGAAATGCCGCTTTATAACTTTAACGCAGTCTTACGGTTTACTTAATCCAAAAGGCTTTCATAAACTCTCAGAAGTGGTAACCGAATTTAAACTATAAAATCCGCTTTCAGCCGATGGCGGATAATCTCTGATATAATTTTACAAAAACGGTCGTGTCTTCTTCAACGATTTTTCATATCGAGTTTATGTTATCACTAATTTTCTTCTG
>JAILBY010000064.1 GCA_024680655.1 Clostridiales bacterium
TTATTGTTGTTGATATTGTTCGGAAGCCTGTTGTAGTAATTGGCGTAAACGTCGTAGTCACCGGCCGGAGCTGTTGTAGTTTCTGCGTAAGTTCCAACGGAATCATTGTTGTTTTTATTGTTGAGGGTGCTTATTCCGCCAACAGTAAAGTCAACCTCTTGACTGCCAGTGCCAGTCAAGGAGGCGCCTGCTTCAAACAAGTAGCAATCGTAGTCGGAACTCTCATCCTGACGCTCAGTGGCAGCGGTCAAAGAAGTTGCTCCGTGCTTGACGCCGTTCAAGTTAAAGCCGTAAATCTGGACAGTTTCCTTATCGCCATCCGCCATAGTTGAATCTGAAGTGGTTGAGTTTTTGTAAACGTAAACCGGATAGGCGCCTGACGATGTTCTGTTGAACATTGACCAATTGTTCTTTTTCATCGCGCCAAGTTTTGTGTAAACCTTTGTTATGTAAGGAACGATGTCCACTTTATATTTAGGCGCTACAAAAGTTATGGCGTAAGACTTTACGCTTCCTGTTCCGCTAGCTGCGCCAATCGTGGCAAAATCGCTCTTGGAGTAAACAGCCTTTTGATACCCCTCGCTTGTATCGGCGGCGGCAAAGGCGGCGCTTGTGTAAAATTTTTCTGCGGCGGCTTGGGCATCCGTTGCGTAAACAGTTGAAATTTCACTGGCCGCATCTCCGCTAGAAGGTTGCTGGGCACTAAATGCGGTCGCCGCGTATTTTGTCGTTCCATCAACGCTGGTGTATATGTCTCCAGGCGCGCAAGTTGGCGCGCCCTTGTCTTTTGCCTGGAATTCAAGCAAAACGTCTGAGCCTGCAGGCGTTGTTCCGCCATTATACTTGCTTGTGTCAAGCTCAAGTTCCCAAGAAACATAATGGCCGCTAGAAGTGAATTTGTTGCTGGTAACGTTAAAGCGCCAGCCGTTTGCGTCCATAGTTATTGGTGTGCTTTCGTTATCGCTGTCTTTCCACGCTCCAGAAGACAAGTCATAGCTTGCCACTTGCTTAAAGTCCGCAAAGCCTAAACTTGTAAAGCCTGGCATCTTCATATAAAGGCTGTCAAGGCGCACGGCGTCAAAGGCGCTTCCGCGAATGACAATCTTTCCGCTGACTTTGGGGTCAAGGTCCATTACGCCGCTTGTTGCATTGAAGGTGGCGGTCGGCAAATCGCCTTCAAGCTCTATGTGGCCCTTAAGCTTTCGGGCGTCTTCCGCCGCGCTTGAACCGTAAATAGAGTTGTTTTTTATATCCTTCCAATAGAAGCGATGAATCTTTCCTGTAGGCGCGGTTCCGTCCTTAACTTGGTTGTCCATCCAAAGCGTTATGTCCGCGTGTTGGCTTGTGGGGCTTGTTACGGTGGCGGTCAAGTCTGCAACGCCGACCGTTCCTTCCGTTGAGTCGTAAATCTTAAACGTATACTTGCCGTTTCCTGCAAGCGCCTTGTTCAAGTCGCCCACTTGGAGGGTAATGCTTGCGCTCTTTTTGGCGCTTTGGTCTTCACGGCTGCCGTTAGTTCCTGTGTCGCTTGCCATAAAGACAGTTGTGTTATAACCGCTTGCAAATTCTGTCGCGCTTGTCGGATAAGACCAATAGTAATACAAAGCGCCGTTTCCGCCGATTATTTCCGGCGTGATTACGGTTTTTCCTTTAGCAGTAATGTATGAAGAGCCTTCAGTCGCGCCTTGAATGGTAATTGTCTTTAAAGCGTCGTCCCAAGAAGTCTTGCTTGTTTCAAACCATGTCAAGCTTTCGCCAGAATCAATCGTGTCGTTGCCATTGTAGTCGGTGCCGACAGTTACGTTTGCAATGCGAGGCGCGTTGTTGCTTACAAAGGCTGGACTGCCATCAGTTTTCTGTGTGACGCTTCCGGTAGAATAGTTTCCGGCTTTATCGTAAACCGTATAGTGAATTTCTATCGGGCCGTCAGGAATGTTCTTTGAATTTATCAAGGCTTCCCAAACTGATTCCGTTCCGGTTGTGACAAGCTTTTCTATCATCAAGTCGCCGTCGTCGTTGTCATGGGCTGGACTTCCAGAACCGTATCCATAGCCGTAATTGTCTGTCCAATTTCTACTGAATGACGAGCCCGCCTTTTCTTGAACTGTGTTGTCAACAACGTTTCCAAGGGCAAAGTATGCGTCGTAAGTTCCATTTTCCGCTTCGGAATCAATTGTAAGGTTTGTTCCGCTTACAGATGAAATTCTATAATTAACGCCTGCAATCTTTACGATTCCGCCCTTATGAATATTCGCATCTGAAGAGGAAAGCGTTACAGAAGCGCCGCTAACCGTAACGCTTTGCTTTTTCCAATAAAGGCCTTCCATGTTAGAAACGCCATTTGCATTGGTCAAAGTAAAGTTTCCATCCGCGCCCTTCTTTATCATCGGGTCAAAGACTTTATTTGTATTGCTTCTTAAGAAATAGAAGACAACGCGCTCAACGCCCGATTGGTTGCTTGAATTGACTGAATTTTCCGTTGCTTTTGAGCCAAGGGTATACCAACCGTCATTGTTGCAAACGTCAGCGCTGATATTAAAGCCGCTTCCGCTTGTGGTCAAGGCAGGCGCAACATTGTCATGGTTCACCACAAAAGTGTAATGACCCTTTCCGGGACTATTAGTCTTTGCGTCTTCAAAATAAACGTATAGATATTCCTTTCCAACATTAAGGTTTGTGGAAAGCGGATACTTTACAAGAACCTTGCTATAAGCCTCTTTTCCTTCAACAGGAATATTTGTACAATAACTTGAGCTAGAAACAGAAGACTTTGCGCCTTCAGCAGCACTCGCGCTTGTAGAGCTAAAGCCAATTTGATTTACTTTATCCGAATCCGACAAAACAAAAGTTATATACCAAGCGCCTTTAATGTAAATGTTGTCTTTATAAACGCGGCTTGCGCTGACATTATTTCCATTGTATTGACGCAAATATCTTTCGCTCATTTCCGGCGCGTCTGCGTCAAAAGTCATCACTCTGTAAGCAGGAACGCTAAACTTTCCTTTGTCTTTATAATAAGCGTAAGCCTTTACGGCGATTTGGTTTGTATTGGCATCATCATCAAACTCGCCGGCTGTGTTTACAGAAAGACTCCAGTTGGTGCCGCCAAAATCCGCAAGGATTCCGTAATCGGCGGGATTCTCTCCATCAGGCAAATTGCCTGTAAGGCGCTGGTTATTTTGTCCGCCAATGACATAATCCGTCATCTTGTAAACGCTGTATATTGGACTATTGTCTTTTTGGTACCCGACCCAAGCGTTTACGTCAGCTGCAGTAACAGTAAAGGCCGTAGGGTCAGCCGTTGAAGCAGAATCATATGTATAAGAGCCATTGCCAGGAACATTGTTAGAAATTATTTGAAGCCATACAGTGTCTTTTTCCTTGGGGTTGGCGTTGACATTGTCTATGACTTCTCCGTTAAGCTTAACAGTGCCGCCTACGCTTCTTCCGTTTTCTTCTGGATAGGCAAAAGTTATTTCAGGCCTGTCGCCTTGCGGGTCAACGTAAACTTCGCGGGATTCTTCCGTAACGTTTCCAACAGCGTCAACCGCTTTTATCCAAATGTAAAAACGAATAATGTGGTCAAATGGAGAGCTTGTACGTGTAATTGCATCGGCAGTCGTAATTCCATAAGAAACTAAATAATCGTTAAGGGTATACGCGTGAGTTCCGCTTGCGTTAAAGTCGCCGTCAAAATTTATTGTCCAAGAAAGGCCAGCGTCAGAAATTTGCTTGTATTTGTAATGCGTTGTTTCGCTTGTTTCAGCTTCAATGCTTATAGAAGAAGCAAGGTTCGTTGTTGAGCCAGCCGTTACATCGTAATAACTGCTAAAGCTCGATGGCAAACTAGTGACGCTGTCGCTCTTTCCAATCGGGCAAATGGCGTAGTAAACGCCTCCGTCATATTCAGTGACGCTTCCGTTGGCAGTTGCGGAGCTTCCCAAAAGTTTTTTGGGCGGATTGCTTTGCGCGGGCGCGTTAATATTGATCGTCGGAGCGGTATTGTCAACCGCGATTTGCATCGTGTCCGTTCTTTCAAGTCCAGCCTTATCGGTCACAACAATAGTTGCCGTATATGTTCCGCTAGAAAGAGCGCTTATGTCAATGTCAGAAAGCTCAAATTTTTGCCAACCGCTATGCGCGTCATCTACAGTTGACGTTGTTTGCGTTTTAGAAACACTAGTATTGTTTATAGAAAGCTTTACGCTCTTAACGCCGTTAGTGTCTTGCGCGTATACGGTGTACTTGAATTTTGTCCTGTCGCCGCCCAAAGTTGGCAAAGAGTTCACATCGCTTCCGTAAGCGTTTGCGGCCTTGCTGAAAACGTTAAAATGCTTGTCGCCCGTTGTCGGGGCGTTAGTGTCCACCGTAACATAAAGCTGAGTGTCTCCGCTTTCAAACGCGCCGGAAGCTTCCGCTCCGTTTTTGCCGTAAAGTTTTGGCGAAATATAACTTGGGCTTGAGTCAGAAGTAAAGACGGTGCCGTTTGAGTCTGTGATTCTAAAGAGCAATGTATGCGGTCCGTCAGCCAAACCGCTGATTGTAAAGGAAGTTCCGTTAAGGGTTACTTCTGTCCAACTTCCATCGTCGCTCTTATATTCAAATTTCTGAACTCCATCGTCGTCGTAAACGCTTCCGTAAATGTCGTTGGAGCCTGTTCTCCAAGCCTTATTTGTAGAAGTCATTCCATCAAGGGCTACGTTGGTGATTGTGATTTTGGGCCTGTCGCCGTCTGGGTCAATTGAATATTTATAAATGTATTCCTTTACATTGGCGGCCTGATCATTTGCGACAATCTTTATGAAAAGAGGCTTTGCGCTTCCACTGTAAGAAGAATCGTATCCGAGCATTGTGAATGAGCTTTCGGAATCGCGGCTAGTTATATCCTTTTCTACGCTCCAGTTGTACATAGAAGAATCAGTTATTGGATTGTCCAAAAAAGGCGTCCATGTAGAAGATGCCGTGTTGCTGGTTGAATAATAAAGCGCGACGCTGCCCAAACCGTTTGTGTCGTTTGCCGTTCCCTTAAAGGTCACCCTTCCGTTAATGGCGGCGGCTGGATTTGAATCAGTCACATCGCTTGCCAAAGGAGTTGTTGGCGACGTCAAAGTTATTGTTGGCGCCTCAGTGTCAACAACAAGGGTAAAGGCCTTTTGCTCGCTGGAATTTCCCGCGGAGTCGCTTGCGGTTACATTAAGGTCGCCGCTTTGCAAAACGGATTTATCAATGACCGCTTTCCAAGATTTTGCGGAAGCGCAAGACGCGTTATATTCGGCGGCGGTATATTCAACAAAAGTTGACCAAGCGCTTGCGGAATAATTTATAGTAACCTTATCGCTTGCAAGGCTTGTTCCTCCAATCTTGAATGAAAGCGAGCTCAATCCGCTCAAAGCGTCGTCCAAGGCTCCGTAAAGAGTCATGGCATTAGAGCCGTTTGTCATTACGCTTCCGGCGGCTGGCGTCATTGTTGTGCCGTCATATGTATAAAAAGCGGTTGAAACGGTTGGCGGCGTTTGGTCTTCTTGTATTTCGTAATGGACGACATCGCTCTTGTTTCCAGCTTGGTCAACCGCCTGAACGAAAAGCATATTGTTAGTCGTTTCTGAAGCGCCAACAACAGTCTGCGCAAAATTATCGGGCATGATTTTATATTCAATCGCAGAGCCCTTTGTTCCGCTAATAGTCACGCTTCCGTCATTTGTCACAGTCAAGTCGGTTGGCTCCTCTCCAGTTCTTCCTGGATATTTCAGCCAATAGTAAACTGTAGAAAGGCCGCTGGCGGCCTCGTTGACTTTTCCCCATACAGTGAGGGTTTGTTCCTTATACCAAGAGTTTATAACTCCAGTCTTGTCATTGCCAAAAGCGATTGTCGTGGCATCGCTGTAATTTACAAAGGCAGGCTTTACGCAGTCAACCATTGTAGTTACAAGAACGCTTTCTGTCTCTCTTCCTGCGGCGTCTTTTGCCTTGGCTTTTATTGACCAAGTTCCGTCGCCTTTTCCAGAAGCCGCGTCAGCGGCAATTTTTACAGTCTTTATGATATTGTTCGCATCGCTGGAATCGCTTTGAACAATAGTAAATCCACAAGATTCGTCATTAGCGCTCAAAGTTTTTACAGTTCCGTCAGGCTTTGTAAATGTAGCGACAATATCCAAAGAAGTTATTTTAAATGTGTCGCTGCCCTTAATTGTAAAGTCTATCGTTCCATTTGCCGCGTCAGAAGCCGTGTAGTATTGCTTTACAGAAATAGGGGTCAAGGAGCCAGGCACGCCGGCAAGGCTTACCGTTGGAGCGGCAAAGTCATAGACAATTCCTGTTCTTCCTTGAACCGCGCTAACGTTTCCAACCGCGTCCATCGCCACAAAATAAATTTTTTGACCTTCGCTTTGAGCGACGTCAACCGGCGCGTTCCAGTTTGTTTGCGATGCGGTTTGCGAAACGCCTTCCACTTCTGTCCAAGTTCCGCTTCCGCTAGAAGTCAAAGACAAAGTGTAGTAAGAGCTGACGTCGCGGCCGCTAGTCAATTTGCCAAGAGGAATATAAGAATCCGCCGCCTTTTTTTCATAATAAATCGTGGAACCGTCAGCAGTTCCGTTGTCCGGAGCCGGATCGTATGCGAATGTCGGAGCCGCCGTTTCTGTAGTTGACTGCCACAAGCGGTATGTTCCCGAGCCTTTTTCGTCGCTCCAATTTCCGCGGAAAGTGTATTTTTGGTCGGCGCTTGAATAGTTTCCGTCGCTTTCAAAAATCTTTGCGCCATTTGCGGAAGGCGTTGTTATTGCCAAACTTGGAACTGCGTTGTCTGCCCATAAAATGAATGTCGTGGTTTCGGAATTGGCCACAGAGTTTCTGGCCATAACTTTTAAGGCTATTGTGTAATTGCTTGCCGGATGCGCGGCCAAGTCAAACACTTTCAAGGGGACAGTGGCCTTGTAAAGGCCGTCAGCGGCGTTAACCTCTTCAATGCCATCGCTGTTGATTGTAATTGGAGTTCCAGTATAATCGGGCCTTTGTGGAAGACTTGTTTTTGCCGCGTAATAATCCTTGTACAAAACGGGAGTCACTTGAAGATAGCTTCCCTGGCTCTTCATTGTTTTTTCAACGCGGTCTTCAATGCTGATTACAGCCTTGTAGCAATCTGCCTCGCTTGTGTCTTTGCTGATTGCCGAAGCCTTTAAGAAGAATTGTCCGTCAAAGTCAACGCTCGGGGCGTTGGCGCTTATCGTCACCTTAAATGCGTAAACAGTGTCGGAATACAATTCGTTTCCTTCATCGTCAACGCCAACAGCTTTTAAGCGATAACGGTTTCCGCCGATAAGACTGGAGGGCAAGGTCACCGTGTATGTGCCTGTGGCGACGCTTTCTGTCAAAGTGGAAACATTGTTGCTTCCATCAGTAACGGTAAAGTCGCCGTTGGCCGAACTAAAGCTTGCGGTGGAAAGATTGTTAAAGTCGCCGCCGTTAAGCAAAGCCAATGTGTCGTCGCATTCAAAAAGGTAAACCTTAAGGCTGCTCGGCTTTACCAAAGTTCCGTCAAGGCCAGCGCTTATCTTTACGCTTATTTGTCCGCCAGGAGTGGCTTCGGTAAACGCTCCGTTTGAAACGCCGTAGCCTCCAAATTCATACATTGGAGCGTTGTTGGCGTTTACGCTCATCGCAAGCAAGGCCGCGCCGTCAATTGAAGCGTCTTTGGTCATATGCGCCCAATACTTGTAATCGCTTGAAGTTTGAACATAGTTTCCGCTTAAAATTTGCTTTACAGTATCAACGTTCAATTCGCCAAGGCTGTAGCTGCCGTTAATCATTTTCTTGAATTGGGCAGTCTGCAAAGAATCGCTTGTAGTCTCAACCGCGCACGCTTCGCTGACCAATTTTTTAAGCTGAGTTTGGATATAGCAATTTGAGCTTGTGTTTCCAGCGGAATCAGTCAAAAATGGGAATATGTAAAATTTAACGGTGTCGCCAACAGTCGCGCCGCTATACATCGCCATATAGTTTTGGTAAAGAGAGTATTCTTCCGTACCCGCCTGAGGAACTTGGTCTTCTGGATAATACTGCGCGATTTTCACTTCAGTTCCGCCAGCAGTCTCAAAGCCGCTAAAAGAGGTTTTTGCCATGCTGCCCGTAATTTCGTTCACTGCGCCGCCAGCAGCTTTGAACACGCGTATATCCATAGAAGAAATCGGATGGTCATCGGCAATTTCGCCCTTGATTTTTACGCTGCGGCCAAAAGCGGCAGGGTCGTCTATGTTAAGCGAGTTGGGGCTGGTAATGCAGAATACAGGCGCTGTGTTGTCAATTTCAAAAACGCGGCTTGCCTCTCCGCTTTGCCTTCCTGCCGCATCGTAACAAATGGCGCTGGCCGAATAAGTTCCGTCTGGCAAAGGAAAGGTTCCGTTAGCGGGCTGGTTTACCGCAAGAGTCCATTCGTTTCCAGAAATCGCGGCGGCCTTTGTGTCTATTTTCTCGCCGCTTACAGTATTGGTTATCGTTACAATAACGCTTGCCACGGCCTTGTCGTCAAAACACGTTCCCTTTATTTCAAAAGCGTCTTTTATAACGGCAGAGCTTTCCGGGCTTGTAATGGAAACAATCGGAGCCGTAGTGTCGATGGATTCTCCAAGACCCGCGTCGTCGCAAGCGGCAAAGAAGAAGGCAAAAACAAGGAGGCTAGCGATTCCAAAGCAAATTTGGAATGACGCCTTTTTTTGAGGATTTTTTTGTCGAAAAAGAACGTTTTTCATCTTATCTATAATCGTCATTTTTCCCGCCTCCCTTTATTTCTTTTGCGCCATTTCTACATAGCCGTTTTGACACCTATACGCCAAAGCCGGGTTATTGGTGCCGTTTCCATAGCAAACGCCGGCGCCAGTTCCAGCATAATTTTTAGCGTCAGCGTTAGTCGAAATTGTCAAAACGCCGTCTGTCTTCCAAACGCCAATATTTATCAAATCATAAGTTTGCGGAGTTACAGGAAGTTCAGTGGCAGTTGGAACCATGCTCACATCCCACTTGTCGGTAAAGAGATCCTCTTCCGCGCCTTTAATATAAGTGTCAGTCGCGATGTCAGATCCAGCATAACTTGCAAGTTTTGGAAGGCTATATCCATCAGCGTAATAGCCAATATAAGGAACAGGCTTTGAACCTACCAAGGCGACATCCAAAGTGATTTCACTTCCAACATTACCGTTAGAGTCAACGACACATGTTTTTGCATTTTCAGGTTTTTTATAATTATCCAAGTATGCATAGTTCAAATCGCCGCTTGTAAAATCATAAGCCGCGATATGAACTTTGCCATTATGGTCAAAGGCGACTTTGCAGTATTCTCCGCTTACATCGTTAAAGACTGTTTTAGGCGCAGACCAACCTTGTCCGCTTCCGCTTTGATTGTTGATTGTTCCTTTGCGGGATGTTGTCGGGTCATCATTCCAGCAATACCACATGCAGTTATTGATTGGATCATTCCAAACCAAAACCACAACATCGCCACTATCGAAATGATGGGCGGCAATGCTTACGTACGGGCCAGGCTTTGCCGCAGTTCCGCCTTTTCCATTGCTGTCATCGTCTTGCGCCACAATTTGACAGTTAGCGTAAGTGTAGGGCGCATCATTTTTGGTAAAATTGTCTATAAAGTCTTCCCATCCGTTCGCGCTTCCAGTTTTGGGAGCGTTATTTCCTTGCCTAAAGCGCAACTCGCCATTCATTTTGTCATAGTATGCCAAATAAATGTTTGTTCCTGTAGAGGTGTCTGAAGATGTGCCGCCGTTTGTAGACGCCAAGCTGGGGCTTACGATTCTCCATTGGTTGGTTTTACAGCCTTCTCCTGTTGGGGTGTTATTATTATATTTTACGTCAGCCGTATCAGCCACATTTTTTTTATTATTCGCATCATATTTTTTTGCGCCTGCTTGGCCAACGCTTTCGATGGCTTGTTGCCAAGTACCTGTGCTAGTTTGGGTATTTCCGCTGCCCCACAATGAACAATAAAGGCCAAAGGCGTCAGCGTAATATGAGCCAGTGTCGCCGCCCGCTCCTGTTCCAAAACAGTTTCCATAGCTGTCTATTTCCAAGCCGATAGACTTGCAGAAGTCTTTGCTTGTAGCCCATGTTTTGTAAGAGACGTCTTTTGTCGCCAGAGCGGTGTTCAAGGGGCCGCTTACAAAGGCAAAGCCAAGCCTACCGCTTGTTTGGTTTATCTTCATGTGAACGTCATTGGCAATGCCCTTAAGGGGCACGGCGGCCTTGTTGTTGATTTGCCAAACGTCAATCTTTACGTCGTCGGTAAGCAACAAGTTGATTTCATTGTTGGGCTGGCGGTTGGTGTAATTCTTCCAAGAGTTGTAGGTGTCGTCGATGTTGTCATTCCAATCGGCTTTGGCAACCGTTGTGGCGTAGGCGCCGTGGGCGTCATTGTTGTTCAAATTGTTAAGGCTTGTAACGCCGTTTACCGTCACGGCAAGCTCAACGCTGGCCGTTATGTCGCCAGACTCGCCAACTGTTTTTGGTAAATTACCGTGGTTTTCCGCAAGGTTAAAGCCTTTGACTGTAATTGTTTCAAAATCTCCAGTCTCCATAGTGCCTGCGGTAGTTTTAGAATTTTTATAGAAGTAAACCGGGTAGCGGCCTGTTGACGTTCTTCCGTAAACGGCGCCTTTTTGGGTCATGGCTGTTTCAAGGCCTGTAATGTATGGCACAACGTCAACCTTGTAGTAAGAGGTTTTTGCTGTGGCTGTGGTAGGCGTTTCGTCGCAAGAGGTAAATTTGTTGTCAGAATAAGTTGGCCAAGCATATTCTGTTCCGCCAATGCCCGTGCAAGCGCTTCCAGTTCCAGCGCTTGCAATTTGGTCGCAGGCAAAGACCTTTACCTTTAAGTCTGTGGCGGCAAAATTGCTAACCTTTCCTGTGTCCCAAACCAACTTCCACTTGGCTCTGTGGCCGTCTGAGTCAATTACATTGTCGCTTACGCTAAATTCAATTCCGTTATTGGCCAAATCGCTAGCCACTTGCCAGCTTCCACTTGAATAAACAGCCAAGGGGTATGCGGTAACGGCTGTATTGCCAGTCTTGCAATGTGCCGCGTCAGCGGCGGCTTGCTTTACCGCGTTCAAAGACGTATTCATGCTTTCTGTTCCATTTGTGATGGACATCAAAATCTTAGAAAGCATCTTGTTGTCGCTGACAGTTCCGGTCAAGACAATCTTTCCGCTAAGCTTGGGATCACGGTCCATTACGGCGTCAGTGGCGTCAGCGGTAAAGGCGGCCGGCAAGTCATCGGGCAGTTCAATATGGCCTTTCAAACTTGCATAGCTAGATGCAGAGCTTGAGTCATAGATGGAATTGTCCTTTAAAGTATTCCAATAAAGAGGATCCATTTCTACAATCGGATCGTCTTCGTCGTTCATCGCGACCGCCATGTAAACCGTAGCCTTTGCGGTTTGGCTGTTAACAAACTTCGTAGTTACTTCTGTTGAATCCCAGAAGGTAAAGTCCAACTTGGTCGGGCTACTAGTGGCGCAGTCAGGAATGCCGTTTCCGCTTCCAGTCGTATGAGCCAAGTTAATAAAGTCGCCAACTTGCAAATTGATGCTTGCAGCCTCTGCGCTTGTTTGGTTTTCACGGT
>JAILBY010000090.1 GCA_024680655.1 Clostridiales bacterium
TGGGCTTTTTTTGGTGTAGAAAAATAACTGTGAGTATCTTTTTTTGAAAGTATTTAATAAATTGCTTAAAAGAGGCTCATAGTTTGTTGAGTCTCTTATTTTTTTGGAGGGATTTTTTATGATTATAGTTTTAAAGTCTGAGGCAACGAAAGAACAGATAGAGCAATTTGCCAAGGAGCTGACAAGTGAACATAAGGTCAGTGTTAATGAATGGACTGGTTCGCAGTCAACAGTTTTAGGACTTATAGGCGATACATCTGAAATTGATATTGATTATATTGGTGCTCAGGACATTGTTGAATCTGTAAAGCGTGTTCAGGAGCCATACAAAAAGGCTAACAGAAAATTTCACCCTGAAAATACAGTTATAGAGGTTGAGGGCGTGAAGATAGGTGACGGCTCAACTGTTATAATGGCAGGTCCTTGCTCCGTTGAGTCAAACGAACAGCTTTTGGAGGTTGCACAGAAGGTCAAGGCTTCTGGTGCACAATTTCTCAGAGGCGGTGCTTTTAAGCCGAGAACCTCACCTTATGCTTTCCAAGGCTTACGCACTCAGGGACTTGAAATAATGCTTCACGCAAAGGAAAAAACAGGACTTCCTATTGTTACTGAAATTATGAGTGCAGACCATATTGATTTATTCAAGGATGTTGATATAATTCAGGTCGGTGCAAGAAATATGCAGAACTTTGAGCTTCTCAAAGCACTCGGACATCTTGATAAGCCTATTCTTTTAAAGAGAGGTCTTTCAAATACAATCGAGGAAACTCTTATGAGTGCTGAATACATAATGGCTGGCGGTAATGAAAAGGTTATTCTTTGTGAAAGAGGTGTACGCACCTTTGAAACATATACAAGAAATACACTTGATATTTCGGCTGTACCTGCTTTCAAAAAGCTTTCACATCTTCCTGTTATTGTTGACCCAAGTCACGCCGCAGGTATTCCTTGGATGATAGAGCCTCTTTCAATGGGTGCTATTGCCGCAGGTGCAGACGGCCTTATGATAGAGGTACACAATAATCCTAAAAAGGCTCTTTCAGATGGTGCACAGTCACTTACACCAGAACAGTTCGATAAAATTGCAAAAAAGGTTTTCGAGTTAAAATCTGCTTTGTCAAAAATCAAATAAGAGGTTTTGTTATGAAAAAGCTTACTCTAAATGTTGGCAAAAAATATGATATTCTTATAGAAAAAAACTTGCTTGATAATTGCGGAAAACTGATAAGAGAGGTTTCAAAGGCAAAAAAGGCAGGTATTATAACTGACAGTAATGTTGGCCTTTTCTATGCCGAAAGAGTGAAAGAGTCGCTTGAAAAAGAGGGCTTTGAGGTATTCATTCATATATTCAGAGCGGGTGAGCAGTCAAAGAATTTTGAAAGTATTTATCGTATGCTCTGTTTTCTTGCAGAAAACACCTTTACACGCTCGGATATAGTTGTTGCTCTTGGCGGTGGTGTTACGGGCGATATGGCAGGCTTTACAGCCGCTTCATATATGCGTGGCATAGATTTTGTGCAGATACCTACTTCATTACTTGCACAGATTGATTCTTCCGTAGGCGGAAAAACGGGCGTTGATTTGCCGCAGGGCAAGAACCTTTGCGGTGCTTTCTGGCAACCGAGAAGAGTTATTATAGATCCCGAGGTGCTTTCAACACTTCCTAAGGCATTTTTTACCGACGGTATGGCAGAGGCTATAAAAGCAGGCTGTATAAAAGACAAGGCTTTGTTTGAAAGACTTGAAAAAGAAAATGCTCCTGATTTTATTGAAGATATGATTTATTCTTGTGTAGATATGAAACGCAAGGTCGTTGAAAATGATGAGCGTGAAAAGGGCGAAAGAATGTTATTGAATTTCGGTCACACACTTGGTCACGCTATTGAAAAATATTATGATTTTAAAGGTCTTTCTCACGGACAAGCTGTTGCAGTCGGTATGGTGCTTGTCACAAGGGCAAGTGAAAAAGCGGGTATAACGGAAAAAGGCACAACTGAAAGGCTTATTGAGCTTATAAAAAAATATGGCTTGCCTTTTGAAGATAAGGCAGAGCTTGCCGAACTTTTGAAGATTACAAGGTCGGACAAAAAAATGAGTAACAGCGGTCTTAATTTTGTTATGCTTAAAGAAATAGGCGAAAGCTTCACAAAACCGCTTACTGTTGAGCAGACAGAAGAATTTTTCAGTTGATTTATGGGAGGTCTATATGCAAAAGGTTGTTCTTTCACCGAGCAGATTAAAAGGCAGTGTTAATGTTCCGCCATCAAAAAGCATAGCTCATAGAGCGATAATATCGGCTTGCCTTGCAAGAGGAAAGAGCAGAATTTTCAATGCAGACTTTTCGCAGGATATACTTGCTACAATAGATGCAGTAAAGGCACTCGGAGCAAGAGTTGAAACTGAAAAAAATGAAATTATAATTGATGCTACTGATATGTTCAGCGTTGAAAATGCAGTTATAAATTGCAGAGAATCAGGTTCAACGCTACGCTTTATGCTTTCGGTTGCAGCAGTCGGTGGAGGTAATACGACCTTTAACGGCGAGGGCAGACTGCCGAAAAGAACTATTGCAGAGCTTCTTAAACTTTTTGAGAGCCATTCAGTTAAATCGAGCGTAAAGGACGGTTTGCCCGTTACGATAAGCGGAAAATTAACGGGTGGACTTTTTGAAATATCTGGCGATATAAGCTCACAGTTTATAACAGGTCTTATGTTTGCCTTGCCTCTTTGCAGTGAGGATAGCACCATAAAGCTTACAACCAAGCTTGAAAGCAAGGGATATATAGATATAACAATATCTGTTCTTGCAGATTTCGGTATAGAAATTCAGCCGACAAATGATGGCTGGTTTATAAGGGGAAATCAAACCTATAAGCCTAATGATTATACTATTGAGGCAGACTGGTCACAGGCGGCTTTTTATATGGGAGCAGGTCTTATCGGTTCAGAGCTTCGCCTTAAAGGGCTTAATAAAAATTCAAGTCAGGGGGATATGGCAGGGCTTGAAGTGTTCAGACGCTTTGGTGCAGATATTTCTTGGGACGGTGATGTTCTTTTATGTAAGCCGTCAAAAAGAAAGGGCATTGAGGTTGATGCAAAGCAGATACCTGACCTTGTGCCGATTATTGCGGCTTGCTCGGCTTTGTGCGAGGGTAAGACGGTTATATATGGTGCAAAGCGTCTTAAACTCAAAGAGAGTGACAGACTTTTCAGTATGGCCGATGGCTTGCAAAAGCTTGGCGTTGACGCTCAGCAGACAGATGACGGCATTATTATATACGGAGCCGAAAAAATAAAATCGGCTGATATAAAGGGTTATAATGACCATAGAATAGTTATGGCGTTTTCGGTGCTTTCTCTTTGTGCAGAGGGTGAAGTTACAATAGATGATGCACAGAGCATAAACAAATCTTATCCTGATTTCTTTAATGATTATAATTCGCTTGGAGGTAAGGCAGATGTCATCAACTTGGGGTGAAAAAGTAAAAATATCAATTTTCGGTGAGAGTCACGGTGAAGCGATAGGCGTTACCATTGACGGCTTGCCAGCAGGTGAAAGAATAAACCTTTATGAACTTCGTATGCAGGTTGCTCGCCGTGCACCTGGCGGTGTTATAGGCTCTACGCCGAGAAGTGAGGCGGATAATTTTAAAATTCTTTCTGGTATGCTTGATGATGTTACAACGGGTGCTCCTATTTGTTGTGTAATTGAAAATCATAACACACGCTCTGGCGATTACAGTGGACTTATGACTACACCAAGACCATCTCACGCCGATTATACTGCCTTTGTGCATTATGAAGGGCATAACGATATAAGAGGTGGCGGACATTTTTCGGGCAGGCTTACGGCTCCGCTTACAATAGCAGGTGCTTTTTGCAGACAAATTCTTTCAAATAACGGAATAGATATAGGTGCTCACATTTATTCTATCGGCGAGGTGCGTGATACTCCGTTTGATATGGAAAATGTGGATAAGGAACAGCTTAAAGACCTTAATACAGAAAAGTTTTGCGTAATTGATGATGAAGCAAGAGAAATTATGCAGGCTGAAATCACAAAGGCTCGTGAAGAGGGTGACAGCATAGGCGGAATTATAGAATGTGCCGCAGTTGGTTTACCCGTCGGAATGGGTGAGCCTATGTTCGGAGGCGTTGAAAGCCGTATTGCTTCAATTCTCTATGGAATACCTGCCGTAAAGGGTGTTGAATTCGGAGCGGGCTTTGAAATTTCAAAGATGCGTGGTTCAAAGGCAAATGATACAATGTACTATGATGATGGCAAGGTAAGAACAAGATATAATAACAACGGCGGAATACTCGGTGGAATAACAAACGGTATGCCGTTGATTTTAAGGGTTGCAATAAAGCCGACACCATCTATTGCAAAGGAACAGGATACAGTTGATTTGCAGACAAAGGAAAATGTAAGGCTTTCAATCAAGGGCAGACACGATAGCTGTATTGCAGTAAGAGCGGTGCCTGTTGTTGAAAGTGCAGTTGCAGTTGCTTTGCTCGATATGCTTTTATAAGGAGAGAATGTTTTGGAATTAAGTGATGTAAGAAAACGCATTGATAAGATAGATGATGAACTGCTTGTACTTTTAAAGCAGAGAATGGAAGCGGCAAAAGATGTTGCTACAATAAAAAAAGAAAAAGGGATACCTATACTTAACACACAGCGTGAAAATGAAATTCTTGATGAAATTTCAGAAAATTCAGGCGAGTACGCTAATTATATGCGTATTGTTTACGCTACTCTTATGGATGTCAGCCGAGGCTTACAGCATAAGCTTTTAAGCGGTGGTGAGCAGTTAAGACAAAAAATAATCAATGCTGAAAAATTTGATTTTTCACAAAAAGATTTAAAGGTTTCGTGTGCTGGCGTTGTTGGTGCTTATGCCGATATGGCGGCAACAAAGGCTTTCCCGAACGCTGAAAAGAAATATTGCAGCAGATTTGAAGATGTTTTTCTTTCTGTTGCAGACGGAAGCGTTGACTATGGAATAATTCCTATTGAGAATTCCTCTGCTGGCTCTGTTCACGAAAACTTTGATTTGATTATGAAGCATCAACTTAATATAGCAGGTGCAGTTGATTTGCCCGTTGAACATTGTCTTGTGGCTAAAAAGGGCACTGATATAAATTCAGTAAAGCAGGTTTATTCGCATATTCAGGGGATAGCACAATGCTCTGAATTTATTGAAAAGCATAAATTTTCAGCGGTTGATTATCCTAATACGGCTATGGCGGCTCAAATGGTTTCAGAAAGTGCTGAAAATGATATTGCCGCTATCGCTTCAAGCCTTGCCGCAAAGGAATTCGGGCTTGAAATACTTGAAAGAGGTATTCAGAATAATTCATCAAACACAACAAGATTTTTGATTTTATCAAAAAATATCTTTATAAATGATGATGCCGATAAGGTAAGCCTTATAATGCAGTTACCTCATATAACAGGCTCTCTTTACAGAGTGCTTGGCAGATTTGCTATGTGTGGCTTGAATCTCACAAAGCTTGAATCAAGACCGTTGGGAGATAAGAATTTCTGCTATAATTTCTATGTTGATTTCAGCGGTAATGTTAAAAATGAAGATACTCTTGATTTGTTGTGTGCTTTGCACGATGAATTGCCGTTGCTGGTATTTTTGGGCAACTACAAGGAAGTAAAATAAAGTCTTATTTTTTTATTTTCACTTGCAAATATGTTTTAATAAAGTTATAATTTTGTAGGTTTAGTTTAATGATTATTATATAAAGGCGGGTTTTTATAATGGCACAGCAGAAAAAAATGGTTGAAGATATTACTTCAATGGAAGAAGATTTTGCTAAATGGTACACTGATATAGTAAAGAAAGCAGAGCTTATTGAATACACAAGCGTTAAAGGCTGTATGGTTATCAGACCTTATGGTTATGCTATATGGGAGAATATTCAGCATATACTTGACTCTATGTTTAAGGCAACAGGTCACGAAAATGTATGTATGCCGATGTTTATTCCTGAAAGCTTATTGCAGAAGGAAAAAGACCATGTTGAAGGCTTTGCACCAGAGGTTGCGTGGGTAACTCACGGCGGTAATGAAAAGTTAGAGGACAGACTCTGTGTCCGTCCTACATCAGAAACACTTTTCTGTGAGCATTATGCAAATATAATTCATTCTTACAGAGATTTGCCAAAGCTTTACAATCAATGGGTAAGCGTTGTACGCTGGGAAAAAACAACACGCCCGTTCCTTCGTTCAAGAGAGTTCTTGTGGCAGGAAGGACACACAATTCACGCTACTGCTCAGGAAGCTATTGAAGAAACAGAGCGTATGCTCAATGTTTATGCAGATTTCTGCGAAAATGCACTTGCTATGCCTGTTGTAAAGGGCAGAAAGACTGATAGTGATAAATTTGCTGGTGCAGAGGCAACTTATGCTATCGAAGCACTTATGCACGACGGTAAGGCACTTCAAGCAGGTACTTCACATTACTTTGGCGATGGCTTTGCAAGAGCATTTGACATTCAGTTTACTAATAAAGAGAATAAGCCTCAATATCCTCATCAGACCTCTTGGGGCGTTACAACCCGTCTTATCGGTGCTATTATTATGACTCACGGTGATGATAACGGCCTTGTTTTACCGCCTGCTGTTGCACCTATTCAGGTTGTAATTCTTCCTATTGCTCAACATAAAGAGGGTGTTCTTGAAAAGGCTAATGCACTCAAAGAACAGCTTAGCGGCAAATTCAGAGTTAAGCTTGATGATAGTGAAAACTCTGCTGGCTGGAAGTTCAGCGAATATGAAATGAAGGGCGTTCCTGTTCGTCTTGAAATAGGTCCAAAGGATATTGAAAATAATCAATGCGTACTTGTTACAAGACATAACAGAGAAAAGGCAGTAGTAAGCCTTGACAATCTTGAAGAAGCTATTGAACAGAAGCTCAAAGAGGTACACGATGGTCTTTACAAAAATGCTCTTGAAAACAGAGAAAAACGCACTTATGCTTGCAAGACTATGGACGAAATCACAAAGGCTCTTGAAGAAAAGGGCGACGGCTTTATAAAGGCTATGTGGTGTGGCGACGAAGCTTGTGAGGATAAGGTTAAAGAGGTTACAGGTGTTGGTTCACGCTGTATTCCTTTTGACCAGGAAAATATAAGCGATAAATGTGTATGCTGTGGTAAGCCTGCAAAATGTATGGTTTATTGGGGCAAGGCTTATTGATAAAATAATTCAGATAAAAAATAAATGCAGATGCTTTAATTTAAGCATCTGCATTTTTTAGTTTGTCTTTTCGCCGATACAAGCGTCACCGCTTATATCAATTATCTTTGCTTTTACAATATTGCCGCATTCACCGTTGCAGTTTTCAATTAAAACGGGGGTATAGTTCGGAGTATAGCCCTCAAATTTTCCGTCTGTACTTCTGGTTTCAAGTAAGACTTCAACCTCTTTGCCGATTTGTCTTTTGAGAAAATCGGCTCTTATTTTTGCACATTCTTGTTGCATAATTGAAGCACGCTTTTCTTTAACGCATTTTTCAACCTGATTTTCAAAATGCTCGGCTCTTGTGCCGACTCTTACAGAATAGGGAAAGATATGCACCTTTTCAAAGCCGATTTCTTTTACAAAATCAAGACTTTTTTCAAATTCCTCGTCTGTTTCTCCTGAAAATCCTACCATAACATCAGTTGTCAAAGAGCAGTCTTTGAAATTTTCTCTTAGATTTTTGCATAACTGTCTGTATTCTTCTGTGTTATAGTGTCTGTTCATACGCTTTAATGTTTCATCACAACCGCTTTGCAGAGAAATATGGAATTGCGGACAGAGCTTTTCTTGCTTTGCCCAGCTTTCAATTACCTCTTTCGTTATATGGTCGGGTTCAAGTGAGCCTAAACGGACACGCTCGATTTTTTCGATACTACACGCACATTCAACCGCATCACATATATTAAGACCATTATCAAAATCCTGACCATAGGAAGAAAGATTTATGCCTACAAGCACAATTTCCTTATATCCGTTTTCAGCAAGGCTTTCAAGCTCAAGCTTTATTTCTTCAATAGGTTTTGAACGGACTCTGCCTCGTGAGGTCGGTATTATGCAGTAAGAGCAAAATCTGTTGCAGCCATCTTGAATTTTGACGAAGGCTCTTGTCCTTTCATTGAACTTTGAAATAGGTGAAACAATGAAATTATCGCCCTTCTGGTGCTGTGTGACCTTGAATATTCTTTGACCTGTGAGAAAATAATCGTCTATCACATCAAGAATATTGCAATCGTTTTTGTTGCCGATTATAATATCAGCTTCTTTAAGACTTTCGGCGGCTTCGGGATAAGCCTGAGGCATACAGCCTGTGAGTATAACAACAGACTCCGGATTGTTACGCTTGAAACGCCTTACTGCCTGCCTTGTCTTTTTGTCGCTTTCAGCGGTGACAGTACAGGAATTTATTACATATATATCAGCTTTTTCGCTATGCTCTACAACTTCATAACCGTTTTTTGCAACAAGCTCTGACATAGCCTGCGTTTCATATTGATTAACCTTGCAACCTAAGGTGAAAAAAGCAATTTTCATATTAAACCTCGTTTTATATCTTAAAAATATCGGTTTTTATTATATTATAAAATATCTGATAAAGCAATCTCATATAAATAATAAAAAAGATTAAAACGGAGGTTACTTTATGAATTTCAAAAGGATAATAAGTATATTTTTATGTGTTATGCTCTTTCTTGGTATAGGCATAACTGCTTTTGCCGAGGAGAATTCTATGCCTGTTAGTGTTAATGCAAAGGCGGCGATACTAATTGACTGTTCAAGCGGTAAAGTGCTTATGGCTATGAATGAACACGAAAGATTAAACCCTGCCTCAGTAACTAAAATTATGACTATTCTGCTGACGCTTGAAGCGATAGACCAAGAAAAAATACAGTTTACAGATGAAGTTAAAACAAGTGCCTTTGCCTCGAAAAAAGGAGGCTCTCAGATATGGCTCAAAGAGGGGGAGGTTATGACGGTTGACGAACTTCTTAAAGCAACTGTTATCGGCTCTGCAAATGATGCGGCTTGTGCGTTGGCTGAATATATTGCAGGGAGTGAGGAGGCGTTTGTTGATATGATGAACAACAGAGCAAAAGAGCTTGGTATGAATGATACACATTTTGAAAACTGCACAGGGCTTGATGATGAAACAACAGACCATCTCACCTCTGCTTATGATATTGCAATTATGTCAAGGGAGGTTATGAAGCACGATATTATCAAAAATTACAGTACAGTATGGATGGACAGTTTAAGAAACGGTGCAACGGAGCTTGTGAACACGAATAAGCTTGTAAGATTTTACAGCGGCACAACAGGGCTGAAAACGGGAACTACAAGTAAGGCGGGTAACTGCCTTTCGGCAACAGCCGAGCGTGATGGAACAAAGCTTTGTGCCGTTATTCTTGGTGCACCCGATTCAAAGGGGCGTTTTGAAAATGCAAAGGCTATGCTTAACTATGGTTTTTCAAGCTATAAAACAGTAAAACCGAAAATATGCACCGAACTTGTTACAAATGTCAATGTTATTCACGGCGTGAAAAATACTATCACTCCGATAATTCCTGAAAGCAAGGAAATTATGATAGAAAAGGGAACAGAGGATAAAATAAGCCAGACGGTAGAAATGTGTGTTGATGTTGAAGCACCCGTTGAAAAAGGGCAGATTTTAGGTAAAGTTATTTTTACTCTTGACGGGCAGACAATAGATGAGTATAATCTTACGGCAGGCGAAAATATTGCAAAAATAAATTTTTATTATGCACTTAAATTTTTGTTAGCATCATTGATTGCATAAAAAATGCAATTTTTTAAAAAATATTACAATTCCTATTGAAAAGAAACTCAAAATATTGTAAAATGATACTAACAAATTTGAGATGAGAAATTATCGAGTGCTATATGGGGGAATTTTAGAATGGCATTAAAGTTGAATGCTAATTTCGTTGGCGAATTAGTATCAGACGAAGAACTCGCAGCTTTACAAAAAGAGGTTGTTGAGGCACACAATACTCTTACTTCAAAGAGTGGTGCAGGTAATGATTTTCTCGGTTGGCTTGATTTGCCTACAAATTATGACAAAGAAGAATTTGCACGCATAAAAGCAGCCGCTGAGAAGATAAAAAAGGATTCAGATGTTCTTATCGTTATAGGAATAGGTGGTTCATATCTCGGTGCAAGAGCAGCGATTGAATTTATTAAATCACCAAATTACAATGTTTTGAAGAAAGATACACCTGATATTTATTTTTCAGGTAACTCAATAAGCTCAACCGCTTTGAGTGAGCTTATACAGATTTGCGACGGCAGAGATTTTTCAGTAAATGTTATCTCAAAGTCAGGTACAACTACTGAACCAGCAGTTGCTTTCAGAGTTTTCAGAGAACTTCTTGAAAAGAAGTACGGCAAAAAAGGTGCCGCTGAAAGAATTTATGTTACAACAGATAAGGAAAAGGGTACTCTTAAAGGTCTTGCAGACAGAGAGGGTTATCAGACCTTCGTTGTTCCTGATGATGTTGGTGGCAGATTCTCTGTTCTCACAGCAGTAGGTCTTTTGCCTATCGCTGCAAGTGGTGCTGATATTGACGCACTTATGAAGGGTGCTCAGCAGGCACAGAAAGAACTTTGCGATACTGATATTGAAAAGAATGATTGCTATAAATACGCTGCTATCCGTAATGTGCTTTATCGTAAAGGTAAAAGCGTTGAAATGATAGTAAGCTATGAACCAGCTTTCCAGATGATGAGCGAATGGTTCAAACAGCTTTTCGGTGAGAGTGAGGGTAAAGACGGAAAGGGCTTGTTCCCAGCTTCTGCTATTTTCTCAACAGACCTTCATTCACTTGGTCAGTATATCCAACAGGGCGAACGCATTATGTTTGAAACTGTTGTTGATTTTAAAAAGCCAAAACAGGAAATTGTTATAAACAATGACTCTGAAAATGTTGACGGACTTAATTTCCTTGCAGGAAAGACTATGGACTTTGTCAACAGAAAGGCTTTTGAGGGTACAATACTTGCTCACAATGACGGTGGCGTTCCTAACTTAGTTCTTGAAGTTCCTGAAATGAACGAAACAGAGCTTGGATATATGATTTATTTCTTTGAAAAGGCTTGTGCAATTTCTGGCTATATTCTTAAAGTCAATCCATTTAATCAGCCGGGCGTTGAAAGCTATAAAAAGAATATGTTTGCTCTTCTTGGCAAACCAGGTTATGAAGAACAAAAAGCAGAGCTTGAAAAAAGACTCTCAAAGTAAAAAAAGGTTATTCCCGCAACTTATGCGGAAATATATAGAACAAAGGAGGAGAATCTTATGATATCTCTTATTATCGGCAACAAAGGCTCAGGAAAGACAAAGCACCTCGTTCAGATGGTTAACGATGCTATTGCAAAGTCTAACGGTAATGTTGTTTGTGTTGAAAAAGAAACAAAACTTACTTATGATGTAAATTATCAGGCAAGACTTATAGCAACTGATTCATATAATGTTCAGGGTTTTGTGGCTTTCTATGGTTTTTTAAGTGGTATATGCGCAGGCGACCACGACATTACCGATATCCTTATTGATGCAACCTTTAGAATTGGCGGACGCGATTATGAAGAACTTGCAGATTTCCTTGAAAAGGTAAGCAAACTTTCTGAAATGTCAGACACTGATTTTGTGTTTACAATATCTTGCGATGAATCATTATTGCCAAAACGCATTTTTGATTTCTGCAAAAAGGTTTAATTGATAAGATAAATTAAGCGGACATTAGTTTTTGCTATTGTCCGCTTTTTTATTTGAAATTTACAGTAATATATAAAAAAATAAAATCAAAAGATAAAGCCTCGGGTATTACTGCCCGAGGCTTTATAATTATTGTTCTGTATTTTCTGTTTGCTCAACTGTATTTGATGCATCCTCTTGATTTTCTGACGGTGCTTCATCAATGCTGATTTCTGACTTTTCTTCAAGATTTTCTTGCGTGCCATCATTTTCATCAGTATCAAGACTGCTGAATGCAGTTTCTATAATATAATTAACTGTTTCATCTTGTTCTTCAACAGCATTTGGATTCATTTCAAATTTAAAGCTTTCGTCAAGCTTTTCTTCTTCAATAGCGTAATTATAGAGTGCCTTTGCTTCAAGCGTTGCAACGCCTAAATTTTGTATCTTATAAATTTCAGGAGGCATAGCCGTAAGCTTTGCTATATCTTCCTCGGACATATCTGCAAATAAGTCTGTTACAGTACTTCTCTTGATGTAATTGCCCTTGACATTTCTTCTCTTGACATCAAGCAACATTCTGCCGTGTTCGTCACCGCTTATATCATAGAAAAGCATAGGGATAATCATAAGAAGATAACCAGCCATAGGCACAATGGTTGAACAGATTAAAAGTGTTAGCTTTGCCTGACTTGTCTGCGGAACACTTGCGTAATTTTCGTGAGTTGCATAGTTTGAAAATCCGAGAATGAAAAGAGCGAGTGCAGAGCCGAAGATGGTAACAATCTTTTCACTTAAACTCATAATTGAAAGCATAGTGCCTTCAAGACGCTTGCCGTATATCCATTCAACATAGTCAACCGTTTGTGCTTCCATTTCCTTGCTCAGAATCTTTCTGCTTTCCATGGGCAAAGCCGCAAGAGCCATAAGCGTTATTATATAAATTGCGATTGAAACGGAAATTTCTGCACCGTCTGCTTTTCGCATAAGAGCAGACTTTGTTGTGATAAAGGTCAAAATGTGAATAACAGCGGCAACAAGACAGCAGGAAATATAGAGAAGCTTGAAGTTTGTATGCTCGCCCAAAATCTCTATTAGCTTTGGCACGAATAAACCAGCAAATAAAAATGCGGGTATTGTTGCTATAAGTATAAGCATTTTATAGCGTATATGTCCCATAAGGTCAACTGCAAAATACATCTGCAAAGCGGAAGAAACAGCAACAAGAATGGAAAGAATATTT
>JAILBY010000107.1 GCA_024680655.1 Clostridiales bacterium
TGACCATTGTCAGGGTAGTAGATACCTGAAATTATATTCATAAGAGTTGTTTTACCGCTACCATTTTCACCGAGAATAGAAAGGATTTCACCTCGGTTTACAGTAAGAGAAACATTTTTATTAGCGACAATATCGCCAAAGGCTTTTGTTATGTCTTTTAATTCGATTGCAACAGTATTGCTCACTTTGTTTCCTCCCATTTTAAATCTCAAAAATAAATTAAAGTAAATGCAAAAATTTATTTTTCAAAATTAAAATCTATTAGGCGGAGCAGATTGGTGCTCCGCCTTTAATATTATTGTCAATGCTGATTTGATTAGAATTTTGCGTTGAGTAAAGTGATACCGTCAATTTGAAGGTCAAAATATGGAGCTGAACGATATTCTGACTCGTGGAAATATCCGTCCTTAACAACTTCTGTGTCAGGCGTATAAGCATCATCAGTATCAACATCAGCCATATAAGAAGTTAAGTGACCATCTGCATCAACCTTAGCAGAAGCGTTCAGCTTCTTTGTAGCGTCAACTGTAACTGTGAAAGTAGAAACATCAAAGATTTTGAGTGTGCCAGCGTTGATGTCAGCAATAGCTTTGTCAATAGCTTCCTTTGTGCCAGCTGCTGCTACTGTTGTATTTACATCTGTAAGAGCAACAGAACCAGCCTGATAGCCCTTGCTCCAATCGGTATCAATAGCAGTACCGTTCTTGACAGAATTGATTATATATCTGAAATAAGGAGCCCAGTCAATCTTTGAAGAAACTATGAAAGAGTTAGGGCAAGCTGAAAGAGTGCTACCGTTGTAAGAAATGTTAGGAACATTTGCTGTTTCGCAAGCAGTAGGAGCACCCATTGAGTCAGCGTGCTGACTTATAAGAACGCATTTGTTTGAGATAAGCTTGTTTGCAGCTTCCTTTTCTTGTGCTTCGTCGTACCAGCTACCTGTGAACTGAACTTCCATTGTAACTGATGGACAAACTGATTTAGCACCAAGATAGAAAGAAGTATAGCCAGAGATAACCTCTGCGTATGTGTAAGCACCAACATAACCCATTTTAGCTTCGTCAGCGTTGATTTTGCCAGCGTTAATCATTTCATTGAGCTTCATACCTGCTGCAATACCTGCAAGGTAACGGCCTTCGTATATTGAAGCGAAAGCGTTGTGGAAGTTGCTGAGGTTTGCAGTGTGAGCCTGTGTACCTGTTGCGTGGCAGAACTGAACATTAGTGAATTCCTTTGCAGCCTGAATTATGAAGTTTTCGTGACCGAAGCTGTCTGCAAAGATAAGAGTACAACCCTGGTCAACAAGGTCAGCGGCTGCTTCATAGCACTTGTTGCTTTCAGGAACATTAGTCTTTTTAAGGCAGGTAACGCCTAATTCCTGACAAACTGCTTCGGCAGCGTCTATAAAGTTTTTGTCATAAGTTGAGTTTTCGTCGTGAATAAAGATGAAACCAACTTTAAGATTTGAGTTGCCTTTGTTTGAATTCGCACCGCAAGCGGCGAGCGAAAATACAAGGACAAGTGACATAATGATTGCAATTACTTTACTGATTTTTTTCATTTCTATTTCTCCTATATTTTCTATATTTACAATCAGTGTCTGAATACAAGATGTTCTTTATCCTGCATGGAGTCGATGATTGCTAATGACTCAACACGAATGCCGGCTTGACGGAGCTTTTTACCACCGTCCTGAAAGCCTTTTTCGATAACAATACCAACGCCTTCAAGCGTTGCACCAGCTTGTTCAATTATATCCTTTATTCCTAATACGGCTTGTCCGTTTGCAAGGAAATCGTCAATAAAGAGAATGTGGTCCTCAGGAGAAAGGTAGTCCTTAGAAACAGCAACTTCGTAAGTTATGCCCTTTGTAAAGGAAAAAACAGGTGCTGAATAAAGGTTGTTGCCTATGTTTTTATGTTCTCCTTTTTTGGCAAATAAAACAGGCACAGAGAAATATTGTGCAACAATACACGCAATCCCTATGCCAGATGCTTCGATAGTCATTATTTTATTTATATTACAATCAGAAAAAATGCGTTTAAACTCTTTGCCGAATTCGTTGAAAAGTTCAACATCTATCTGGTGATTTAAAAACA
>JAILBY010000115.1 GCA_024680655.1 Clostridiales bacterium
AGCTTGCTGAACGAGACTGTTTTATTCTTGATTTTGTAAACGACAGAGAAGAAATAAAGGAAGCCTTCCAGACATATTACGGAAAGATTGAACTTGAAGGTGAATATACAATAGAAGAATTAAAAGCGCTTAAAGTAAAAATTGACAAATACGCAATAATCGAAGAAGCAGAAATTGAGCAGTACATTCAGATTCTAAATGAATTAGTTGCAAAAAATGCAGACCTTACAAAAGACATTATTGCGCAAAAAACAATGAATCTTGTTTCAGACTTTGTAGCCAGATTCAAAAAGCTTAAAGATGAAGATAAAAAAGAGTTTAAGCACAAGTGTATCCGTTATGTAAAAATCTTTATGTTCCTGCAGAATATTCAGAACATAAAAGAAGCACCGCTAGTAAAGCTTGGTCTTTATTTACGACTCATAAATCCGCTTTTGCGCATTAAATACATCAATCCTCCGGAAGTAATTAAGCCTTCAGATATTCGAAGGCTCATAGAACTTTCTGATTACAAGATTGATTTTGAAATGACAGAAGCAATCCGCCTTGTAGCAGATGATGGCTCAATTGTTCAGCCAAGCCCAGATGGTGGTGCAAAAGATCCTCCAAAACCAGCTCCTACAACAGTTCAGGAAATGGTAAGCAGAATTAATACCCGCTTTGGAACAGATTTTACAGACGAAGATATTGTTCCTGCCCTCAGCGCTTTTAAGAAGAGTTTTGCTGCAGATAAGGAATTCTGTAATACAGGACTTTTAAAACAATATCCAAAATATGAACTTAAGTATAATGGTAATGATGGTCTGACAGTATTTGTAAACACAGCCTTGTCATCACCAGAAATTACTGATAAAGTTCGCGATGTTCTTACATCAAATGAAGAATTTTTATATTCATTCAAAGATGAAATCAGAATGCCAATTTACGAGCATCTTACACATAAATTACACATAGCATAAAAAGGAAATAAAAATGTCACTTACATCGAATGTTACTGAAAAAGCAAACCTTCTTTGGAACATTGCAGAAAAACTAACAGGTTCATATAAACCACATGAATACGGTCTTGTAATTTTACCGCTCACTGTTATCCGCCGTTTTGACTGCATTCTTGAACCAACACACGAAAAAGTTCTTGCAAAGGCCAAAGAAATTGAAAAGATGCCGGAAGCCATCAAAAGCGTTCAGTTTCAGCAGATTACAGGACATCCTTTTTATAACACATCAAACTTTACTCTTAAAACTCTTGTAGAAAATCCAAATCAGATAAACAAAAATTTTGAAAATTATCTTGATGGATTTTCTGCAAATATTTGCGAAGAAATAATTGCCAAGTTCAATTTTGCAGAACAGCTCAAACGCCTTAAGCAAAAAGACCTGCTTCTTATAGTGCTTCAGGAATTTGTAAGCGAAAAAGCAGACTTTAGCCCTAAGAAAATCAGCAATATCGAAATGGGTTACATTTTTGAAGAATTGATTAGAAGATTTTCCGAAGCTCACAACGAAGATGCCGGACAACACTACACTCCGCGAGAAGTAATTGAACTTATGACAGAGCTTTTGTTTATTGATGATGAAGATATCAAGAAGAAAAAAGAATGTTCAAAATCAATTTACGACCCAGCCTGTGGAACCGGTGGAATGCTCAGCGTTGCAAGTGAATATATAGAATGCCGAAATCTTCCTGTAACACTGGAAAGTTATGGTCAGGAAATTAATGATGAAACATACGCAATCTGTAAAGCAGACATTCTTATAAAAAGCAAAGATGGCAAGCAGGCAGAAAATATACGTAACGGAAACACCCTTAGTGATGATAAATTTCCAAAACTCACTTTTGACTATATTTTGAGTAATCCGCCTTTTGGTCGTGAATGGAAAAATGAAAAAGCCGCTGTAGAAAAAGAAGCAGACTTAGGCAAAAACGGACGCTTTGGTCCAGGCCTTCCAAAAATCAGCGACAGTCAGATGCTCTTTATGATGAACATCATTGCCAAAATGGATAAAGAAAACGGCAAGGCTGCAGTAATTCATAACGGTTCACCACTCTTTACAGGAGATGCCGGAAGCGGAACAAGCAATATCCGTAAGTATATTCTGGAACACGATTTACTAGATGCAATTATTGCCCTGCCAAATGATATTTTTTACAACACAGGAATTGCAACTTATATTTGGATTTTTAATAACAGAAAATCAGCAGACCGCAAGAACAAGGTTCAGCTCATAAATGCAAACTCTCTTTTTGAAAAACGCCGCAAAGCCCTTGGCAACAAGCGAAACGATATTTCAGAGACAAATATAAAACAGATTGTAGAGCTTTATAACAAGTTTGAAGAAAACGAACTGAGCAAAATTTTTGATACAAAAGATTTTGGCTACACAACAATTACTGTAGAACGCCCTCTCAAAGATGAAAAAGGCGAACTTATTCTAAAGAACGGAAAAAAGCAGCCAGATTCAAGTCTGCGAGATACAGAAAATGTTCCTCTCAAAGAAGATATAAAAGAATACTTCAAGCGTGAAGTTCTTCCTTTTGCCCCAGATGCTTGGATAGACGAAAAGAAAAATGTAGTGGGCTATGAAATTCCATTTACAAGATACTTCTATAAATACGAAGCCCCAAAGCCTAGCGCCCAGATTATGGATGAAATTAAAGAACTTGAAAAAGACTTGGCAGGAAGTTTGAGCGAGATTTTTGGGGAGTAGCGGAGATAAATGTATATAATATTTGAAAAATTCTCCGCAGTGTGGAGATTTTCCACGATTAACATGAGGTAGATTATGAAAAAAGAAACAAATGTTATAACATACAAAAAGACCTCAAACATAATTGAAGATGCCAGAACGATTATAAACAGCGCCAGAAGTTCTGCTGTTCGAAGTGTGGATTTTTGCCGTGTACAGATGTACTGGAACCTTGGAAAACGTATTTTTGAAGAAGAACAGCAGGGAAAAGAACGTGCTGATTACGGCACATATCTTGTAAAAACTCTTGCAAAGAATCTTGAAAAAGAATACGGAAGTGGATTTGGAGAAAGACAATTAGAACGCGCAAGACAGTTTTATCGCCTGTATCAAATTCCGTCTGCACTGCGGACGGAATTGAACTGGTCACAATATAAACTTCTGATTGCAATAGCAGATCCTTCTAAACGCGAATATTATGAGCTTGAGTCCGCAAATAATGGTTGGACTGCCCGCGAAACAGAAAGACAGATAAACAGTCAGCTTTATGAACGCCTTTTGCTTAGCAATGACAAGGAAAGAGTTCTTGCCGTTGCTAGAAAAGAGCGAATTCCAGAAAATCCGACAGACATAATCAAAGATCCGATGATTCTTGAATTTCTTGGACTTGAGCGAAAAGCTGAATATTACGAAAAAGACCTTGAATCAGCTCTTATAGACCATTTACAGCAGTTTTTACTTGAACTTGGAAACGGTTTTAGTTTTATTGCCCGCCAAAAAAGAATTTTGATAGAAGATGATGAATACTTTGCAGACCTCGTTTTCTACAACCGTCTTTTGAGGTGCTTTGTGGTAATTGAATTAAAGACAAGAAAGCTTACTCACGAAGATTTAGGCCAGCTACAGATGTATGTAAATTATTTTGACCGTAACGAAAAATTGCCTGATGAAAATCCGACAATCGGTATTTTGTTATGTACGGCAAAAAATGATGAAATGGTAAAAATGACTCTGCCAAAAGACAACAAGACCATTCTTGCAAGCAAGTATGAACTTTATTTGCCGTCCGAAGAAACATTAAAAGCTGAAGT
>JAILBY010000168.1 GCA_024680655.1 Clostridiales bacterium
TGTTTCAGTTACTCACGCTGCTGTTTTTGCTGCTCTTGATTATTGCGATAAGGCTAATAAGGCTAATCAGGACGCTGATAATTTAAGAGCACAGATTACAACTTATCTTGATGATTTGAATAATGCTCAGGTTCAGCTTGAACAGGCAAGAAAAGAAAACGAAAATCTTTCAAATCAGGTAAGAAATCTTCAAGCAAAGCTTGCTTCAAAATAACGGAGAGATTATGTTTAAATCTGAAATTTTAGCACCTGTAAGTGATTTTGATATGCTTCACGCCGCTGTTCGTTGCGGTGCTGATGCAGTATATCTTGGTTTAAAGCAATTAAATGCCCGCAGAAATGCGGGTAATTTTAGTAATGAGGAATTATTTGAGGTTACTGCATACTGCCACGCAAGAAATGTGCGTGTTTATCTTACTTTGAATACCCTTGTTGCCGATTCGGAGCTTGAAACGGCGAAAGAAATAATAGAATGTGCCTGCAAGGCTGGTGTTGACGCTCTTATCGTTCAGGATTTGGGCGTTGTTTCACTTGTAAAAGAGGTTGCACCTGATATGGAGCTTCACGCTTCAACTCAGATGTCAGTAAACACGCTTTCGGGAGTTAAAATGCTTGAAAAGCTTGGCTTTAAAAGAGTTGTTCTTCCAAGAGAAATATCAGAGCAGGAACTTAAATATATAGCCGAAAATTCAAAGGCAGAATTAGAGGTTTTTGTTCACGGTGCGTTATGTATGTGCGTTTCTGGTCAATGCTATATGAGTGCTATGCTCGGCTCACGAAGCGGAAACAGAGGTCTTTGTGCTCAGCCTTGCCGTCTGCCGTTTGCTTCGCAGGGCGGAACGGGGCACGATTTGAGCCTTAAAGATTTATCTTTGTTTGACTATGTTAAGCAAATGCAGAATATGGGTATTGCTTCACTTAAAATTGAGGGCAGAATGAAACGCCCTGAATATGTTGCTGCCGCTGTTACGGCTTGCAAGCAGGCGAGAGATGAAACGCTTTCTCAGGAAAACAAGGATATTTTGCAGTCCGTTTTTTCACGCTCTGGCTTTACTGATGGATATTATAAAAACAAGCTGGGCAAAAATATGTTCGGCACAAGGCAGAAGGAAGATGTTACTGCCGCAAAGGGCGTACTTTCACAGCTTGAAAGATTGTACGACAGAGAACAACCTAAAATAGCGGTTGAGTTTGCTTTGAGTGTTAATGAAGGCGAAAAGGCAACTCTTTCGGGCAGAGCGGGTAAGGCACTTGCTTTTGCCGAGAGTGAAGGTGAGGTGCAAAAGGCACTTAATAAGCCGACGACCTATGAAATGCTTGAAAAACAGTTGAATAAGGTTGGCTCGACGCCTTTTTATATTGAAAATATTGATATTGAGCTTGAACAAGGGGTAAGTGTTCCCGTTTCAGCAATAAATTCATTAAGACGAGAGGTGCTTGATGAATTGCTCAAAAAGCTCGAAAAAACAGAACCGATTGATTTTGTTGATAAGGCGATAAATTTTGAACCATACAAAGCAGATAATCAAAGAATATTTGCAAGATTTTCAAATATAAATCAAGTGCCTGATAATTTAAAAGGCATAGAGCTGGTTTATGTTCCTCTGTTTTCTGATATTGAAAAAATAAAAGAGTTAAGCCATAGGGTTAAGGTGGCAGTTGAAATACCAAGAGGTATATTTTCAAGCGAGAACAGAGTGAAAAAAGCATTGAAGCAGGTTAAGGCAGAGGGCATAGAAATATGCCTTGCGAATACGCTTGATGCAGTTGCAATCGCAAGGGCAGAGGGCTTTTGTGTCCATACGGGGCATACGCTCAATCTTTTCAATTCTTATTCGCTTGCCTTTGCAAAAGAGCTTGGCATAGAAAACGCCTGCGTTTCTGCTGAACTTACTCTTGATAAAATCGAAGCACTTGGGACGAATATAAAAAGAGGTATTGTAAGCTATGGCAGATTACCTCTTATGCTCACAAGAAATTGCCCTGTTGCAAACGGTAAAAAGTGTGACGAGTGCAAAAGCAGAAGCACAATAAAGGATAGAATGAACATAGAATTCCCCGTAAGATGTTCAAATGGATTTTCTGAAATTCTCAATTCAAGACCGATATATCTTGCTGATAGATTAGATGAAATAAAAAATGTTGATTATCAGATACTCTATTTCACTATCGAGGGCACGAAAAAGTGTGAAAAGATAATAGGCGAGTATATCAACGGCTCAAATGCCGAGGGCGAGTTCACAAGAGGTCTTTATTACAGAGGAGTAGAATAAAATCGGATTATCTTTTTATATAAAAAATAAATAAAGATAAACAAGAACCTGACTTGCGGTGAGTAAGTCAGGTTCTTGTTGGCATTAGAAGTTGGAGCTAATAAAAAAGGGCTGTTGCATTATTGCAACAGCCCTTTGTCTGTGAATGTTAGTTGATATTGAAGTGATTTACCAATTCGTTGAGCGTCTGTGCCTGACCTGAAAGCTTTTCGCTTGATGCGGCAGTTTCTTCCGAGGTTGCACTGTTGCTCTGAACAACCTGTGCTATCTGATTGATACCTTCTGATACCTGAGCGATAGATACAGCCTGCTGTTCTGACTGCTCGGAGATACCGTTTACTGCAACTGTTATCTTGTTGATGTTTTCAACTGTTTCTGATAAGCTTGCAGCAGTTTCGTCAGCGAGCTTGCTACCGTGTTTAACGGCTGAAACAGAAGCTCTGATAAGGTCTGATGTGCTCTTTGCAGCCTGCTGTGATTTTGTTGCGAGGTTACGAACTTCATCAGCAACAACTGCGAAGCCCTTACCTGCTTCACCTGCACGGGCAGCTTCAACTGCGGCATTAAGAGCAAGGATATTTGTCTGGAATGCGATATCATCAATAATCTTGATAACATTGTCGATTTCCATTGAAGTATTGTTTATATCGTTCATTGAGCTTATGAGATTCTGCATACGCTCGTTACTCTGTGAAACCTGTTCAGATGCAGAGCTTACATCGTGGCTAACTTTTTCAGCTTCACTTGCGTTGCTCTTAACCTGCTGAGAAATTTCTGCGATTGTTGCAGAAAGCTCTTCAACTGCGGCTGCCTGCTGAGAAGCACCGTCGCTGAGCTGTTGTGAGCCGTTTGAAAGCTGACCAGCACCTGATGAAAGCTGAATAGCAGCTTCGTCAATTCTTATGATTGTAGAAGTGAGAGATTCTGAAATATTTTCAAGTGCGGCTTTGATTTTTGCAAATTCACCAACATAATCGTGTTCAAGTGTGAATACAAGATTGCCGTCTGCAATTTCATTGAGTACACCAGAAATTTCATTTATGTAGTCAATATAGGAATGAAGTCTGTTTGCGGTCTTGCCGAAGTTATCAGCAAGCTCGCCGAACTCGTCGTTTGATTCATAGTCAACGGTTGCTTCAAGGTCGCCGTCAGCAATTCTCTGTGCAACATCGTCAAGCTTTCTTACAGGAGTAAGAATAATCTTACGGGAAATAACAAATATTAAAGCACTAAGAAGTAAAGCAACAACAATGCCGATAATAACAAGAACATTTGTCAATGCATGAGATTCTGCCATAACCTCTGCTTCTGGTGCATAGGAAACTGCAACCCAGTTTGTGTCAGGAACCCATTTGAGGCAGAAGTACATATCCTTTTTGTTGTATTTGCCTTCAAAAATGCCTTCGCCTTTATCTTTAATCCATTGTTCTGCTTGTCTGTATAAAGAAGTTTCTTCAAGTTCTTCAAAGGATTTACCAGCAACTGAACTGTCAGCGGCACCGAGAACTATTCCTGTACCAGCGTCAACCATAAAGGCTCCGCCTGTTTCTTCAAGTTTAACATTTGACATAATATTTGAAATTTCAGCAAGCTGAACATCGCCTGCTGCAACGCCACGAACTGCACCAGTGCTGTCTTTAAGAACAGCAGTTGCAGAAACAACTATATCATTTATAGTCAAATCAAAATAAGCATCGCCAAAGGTGAAGTTAGGGTGTTCAAGACCTTCCTTATACCAACCTCTTGTTGTAGGGTCATAGTCAGGGCTTGGCAATTCCCAATTTGCAAAAACCTGCTTTGTCTGAGTTGCGATATATATACCGCCAGGACAAGATTCAAGAAGATTTTTTGTGTGGTGAACATAAGCAAGTTCCTGCTCAGGTGTCATATTCATATACTGAATTGTGTCACGCTGTGCATCAAGGTGACCTAAAATATCATTAAGCCAAGCTGAAACATCGTTTGCAGAACTTTCCGCACTACTTGTCAAAAGCTCACGGCTTTCATTTTCAATAATCTTTGATACCGAACTTTGAACTATAATAATAATTGCAGCAACAGCAATTATTACTATCGGTAACAATATGCCCATAAGCTTTAATTGAATGCTAACAGTTTTACCACTTTTTAAGTTTGATTTTTTCTTTCCTTCAATAAATTCCATAGAAATTTACCCCTCTTTCTGAATAAAATACCAAACATAAAAGCCTCGGTATAAATTTACATAAATAACAAAGTTTGTCAAAAAAGAGGCTTTTTTGTTTATTTGAATAAATTATACAGCGAAAATAAAACAAAATCAAGAGGTGATGCGATAAAAATTGTAGTAATTTTGCACAATACGTGTTTTCGCATTTTAAAACACACCATTTTGTTGTGATAACAAAGGATTCTTCTATATGTTATGTAACAACAAAAAAATATTTATTATTTAGTGCATTTTTATGGTACATTATTTATTCGCAAAAAAGAAATTTAAAAAAATGCACAAAAATTATTATAGTTTTTGTTGTTGGGCAAAAAAGGCTTTATAAGACAAGGGATATATAGTATAATAGTTTGGAAAATGTTAAAGAAAAGAGGCATTATGTATGGATGTACTTAAAATAAAGAAGATGAATGAAAAAGCGACTGTACCGCAAAGAGCAACAAGTGGAAGTGCAGGGATTGATTTGCATGCTTGTATAGATGAGCCGATAATTCTTGGCGGACATCAGACCTGCCTTGTGCCGACAGGTATAGCAATAGGATTGCCTAATGAAAATTATGTTGCTTTGGTTTATGCAAGAAGCGGCCTTGCTATAAAACACGGAATAGGCTTACTAAACAGCGTTGGGGTTATAGACAGCGACTATACGGGCGAAATTAAAGTGGGCTTGATAAATCAGCTTGACGAGCCTTATGAAATCAAGCCGGATGAAAGAATAGCACAGCTTGTTGTTGCACCTGTTTGCCCTTTACCCGTTCAAGAGGTTGACGAGCTTG
Organism: Clostridiales bacterium; assembly: GCA_024680655.1. GTDB lineage: Bacteria > Bacillota > Clostridia > Oscillospirales > Acutalibacteraceae > UMGS263. Next base: position 5,259 of record JAILBY010000168.1, read on the forward strand.
AAGAAACTCAGAGAGGAGCGGGCGGTTTTGGCTCGACGGGAAGATAAATTATGAAGTATATTTTAGCGTCTGCCTCACCGAGAAGGCAGGAAATTTTAAAAAATTGCGGATATGATTTTGAGGTTATACCTGCTGATATAGAAGAAAAAATTGAGCCTAACACACCTTGCGAGCAAGTACCCGAAAAGCTTGCAATTCAAAAGGCTGAGGCAGTTTTTGAAAATCACAAAGACGCAACAATTATTTCAGCGGATACAGTTGTTGTTATAAATGGCAAAATTTTAGGAAAACCTAAAAATGAAGATGATGCTTTTTGTATGTTGAAGCAATTATCAGGCAATACTCATTTTGTATATACGGGCGTATGTATAAAAAACAGCAAGGTGACAGAAAGTTTTTGCCAATGCACAGAGGTTACATTTTATCCGTTGACAGATGAACAAATAAGAGAATATATCGCAACGGGAGAGCCTATGGATAAAGCAGGGGCTTATGGAATACAATGCAAGGGGGCTTTGCTTGTTGAGTCAATAAAGGGCGATTATTTCAATGTTGTGGGGTTGCCCGTTGCACAATTAGCAAGAAAACTTGATTTTATTTTGCACAATTAACAGTAATGTTGAAAAATTTTTTTGATTTTTTTCATTTTTATCATTGTGCAACTTAAAAGTGTAGTTTATAATATAGTTTGTGTTATTATCTATAATGTTAAGAAACAGTTAGGATTTTGAAAGGAGATTTTATATATGTTATTTTCACAGGATATAGGCATTGACCTTGGTACAGCAAATACGCTTGTTTGCGTAAAGGGTAAGGGAATTGTTATAAGAGAGCCATCTGTTGTTGCAGTTGACACAAAAACAAATCCACAGAGAGTTCTTGCAGTTGGTTCCGAGGCAAAGCATATGATAGGCCGTACACCAGGCTCAATTACTGCAAAGCGTCCTTTGAAGGACGGCGTTATTGCTGATTTTGATATTACATCTGAAATGATAAAGGCTTTTCTTCGCCGTGCTATGAATAACTCTCCTCTTAATAAGGCAAGAGTTATGATTTGTATTCCATCAGGCGTTACAGAGGTTGAAAGAAGAGCTGTTCACGACGCTGCCCGTTCAGCAGGTGCAAAGTATGTTAAGCTTATTGAAGAGCCTATGGCTGCTGCAATAGGTGCAGGCTTGCCTGTTAATGAAGCAACAGGTAGTATGGTTGTTGACATCGGCGGTGGTACAGCAGAGGTTGCAGTTATCTCTTTGAGTGATATTGTTACTGCTCGTTCAGTAAGAGTTGCAGGTGACGATTTTGACCGTTCAATTATCGCTTATATCAAAAAGAAATATAATCTTCTTATCGGTGAACGCACCGCAGAAGAAATCAAAATAACAATCGGTTCAGCTTATCCTTATGAGGGCGAAGGCTCTATGGATGTTAAGGGCCGTAACCTTATTGATGGTCTTCCAAAGAATGTTGAAATTACAGCAGAGGAAGTAAGAGAAGCTTTGCTTGATACAATAAATCAGATTCTTGACGCTATCAGAGCAACTCTTGAAAAGACTCCGCCAGAGCTTTCAGCAGATATTATCGACCACGGCATTATGCTCACAGGTGGCGGTGCATTACTCAGAGGTCTTGACAAGCTTATTTCAGAGGAAACAAAGATGCCTGTTCATATTGCAGACGCACCTCTTGACTGCGTTGTTGAAGGCACAAGAATTTGCCTTGAAGACCCTGCTTACAGATAAGCTATAAATCATAAAATATAAAGCTACTTTGAGGTTTTAAAATGATTGAATTTTTTCGTAGCAGAAAATTTAAAGTTTTAATTGCGGTATTTTTGACGGTGTTTGTTGCCTCTATTATTGCCGCAAACACAAAAAATAACAGTTCAGTAGTATCCTCTGCACTTGGCACTATCTTTGCCCCGGTGCAGAGGCTTTCCGCTATTGTATCAGAAAAATTTGACAGATTTTCTGGCGGCTTTGTGTCTTCGGGTACATACCGAGCAAAGGTTGAAGAGCTTGAACAGGAAATAGACAATTACAGACAGCAGATGGTTGACTACGAAGAGCTTAAAAGTGAAAATGAACTTTATGAAGAATTCTTGGGAGTAAAAGAAGAAAACCCCGATTATATTCTTTGCATAGCAAATGTAATCAGCCGAGATTCTTCTGATATGTTCTATTCCTTTACTATAAACAAAGGCTCTAAAAAAGGAGTCAGAGTAAACGATCCTGTTATTTCAGGTAAATATCTTGTAGGAATTGTAACCTCGGTTATGCCTACTCAAAGCGTTGTCAGAACTATACTTGACCCGAAGGTTAATATCGGTGCTTACGAGATAAGAACCCGTGAGGACGGCTATGTTACAAGTACGGCTCAGCTTTCGCAAAAGGGCTTTTGTAAGCTTTCAAATATAAGCAACACAACGGCTATTGCAACGGGCGGTATTGTCTGCACTTCTGGTATAGGCGGAGTTTATCCAAAGGATTTGATTATAGGAACAGTTACTCAGGTTCTTGATGATGAATATGATATTTCTGCTTATGCACAAATCAAGCCTGGTATAGATATACCAAAGCTTGATGCGGTTGCAGTTATAACGGAATTTGA
>JAILBY010000184.1 GCA_024680655.1 Clostridiales bacterium
ATTGTAAAGCTCGTAATAATAAATGCCGGCCGACGCGGCTCCCATTCCGCTTCCCATAACCGTCACAGGCTTGGAATTGTAAGTTCCAGTAAAGCCCTTCATTCCGCGAATGTTTGTGACAAGCTTTGCGTCATCTAAAAACACTTTGGCGATGAATTCAGCGCGTTCCGGATCTCCGGGCATCAAAACGATTGGCGCTATTTGCGATTTTTTTGCTGAGTTGTGAGGCGTTGGAGTCTCTTGATTTTTTGATTTTGCAGAATTGACTTTGGTTTCGGCCACAATTTTCCCCTCAAGATTGGTTTGTTAATTATAGCGCGATTGTCATTCCGAATCAAGTTCGGAATGACGTCAACTTCTATTCAGCGCTTTGCGTTCCAAAAAAGCGGCGGCATCTTCCGCCCAACTGTATTGGCTCATAAACTCGCCCGCAAAAGTTTTTAAAGCCCACTCCTTGCCAGACAAAAAATCATAGTAATCGCATTGCAAGGATTCAGGATTGACGCGAAAGTTGTTGTACTCAGCGATGAAAAAATTCTGAATCTCAAGCTTTGCCAGAGAGGCCTTTATGTCGGAAATAAGGCTGCGAAGACTTGAACCATAGCGCTCTGAATCCGAATGCCCGTCCCAAAGCGCAGAAATCAATTCCTTTGTGTTCACCGAGCTTCCGTTTTTGTAGATAAGATACGCCAGCAATTCCGTAGACTTGACCCTTGAAAATTTCACCACCTTTCCTTCGTATAAAAGAGTGAAATTTCCGAATGTTTGAGCGACTAAATTTTTCTTTTGCTTGTTGAGCAAGGCAAAATATTTTTTTTCAGTTCTTCTCTTGTAAAACGAAAGACAAGACATAATCGTCGTCACAAGAATGGAATCCAACAAGCCCGTAAGCTCGAATTTCTCGTAGATTTTTGGAAGCATTGGACAAAGCCCCGCAAACAAAACGATTGAAAAAACAAGCGGCGAAACATAAAACACAGACAAGGCTATTGAAGCCACAAGAAACAAAGTCAACACGCCGTTAAACGGCTGATTCAAAACATAAAAATTATAAATTGCGATTCCAACGCTTGAAGCGAAAACCAAATAAAAAGGAATGTTTTTTATAATGTAGGCCTTTTCTCTTTTGACATCCTTGACTTTCAACGAAAAGAAAAAGGCAAAGGCGTTAACAATCGCGATAATTCCAAAATAGACAATTGAAACAAATGATTCTCTCAAATCATCATGATGCAAGAAAAGAACAAAGAGCAAATCAAAAAAACCGAACAGAAAAAAAACAAAGCTTACGATGCGAATGTGAAGGCGGTTCGTCTCTGCTGAGTCAGCAAAATCCAATGGAGATACATAATAATAATCGCGAAATACATTCGCCAAATTTTTCATGATTAAACATCATGGCGCAAATTTAAAATTATTTCAAGAAAAAAAAGAACCGCATCGCTGCGGTTCCCAACAAGTCAAATTATTATTTGGAAATTACCAATCCGTATTCCTTGGCAATCTCGTCTCGAAGCCTCTCGCGCTGGAAAATTGTTTCCTTTGTCCATCCCGCCATGCCTTCTTCATTTATATAGTATGTAAGGTCTCCGCCATTTTCCAAAACGCATTTTTCGTCGTTTTCGTTTATGGTGAAAATCGGAGCGGGCTGGCCGCTTTCCTTGTCAACGCAAGTGGTTTTTGAAAAAAGCTCTCCGTCAAGGCAAGCCATGGCAAGAGTGACCTTTATGTCGGCATAGTCCTTTATGGCAAAAAAAGCGAATTCCTTTCCGTCAGCGCTTTTGGCTACATAGCGGTCAACGTAATCCTCAACCACTTCCAAATCCTGTTTGTCAGCGATTTTGGCAATATCCTTCCACCTATTCAATTTTGGACCCTTGTTCGATTTCGCAAACGCCATAGCTGTCAACGCAAAAAGAGCTGCGAGAACCAACACAATTTTCTTCATTTTTTTACCTCCTTAAAATGAAAGAACCATATAATATTTTTACCCCAATCCGATGCTAAAGTCAACCAGTGAAGAAAATAGAAAAAATCTGTAAAAAAAGCATGGCCAGCAGAGCCACAAAAAAAATCACTTTATACAAGTCCATTCGTCACCAAATGCAAGCGAAAAATCACACTTTAGGTTTTCTAAATGTTTTTTTCTCACTGTAAGTTCCATTTGTGAAACTGTGTTTTTTCAAATCAACGCTGCCAGTCAACCAAGACATAGCTCCATATGTAGGCTTTCCGCAAATATCAACGGTCAAAGTAGGCATATTGTCTTTTGTAAAGTTTCCGGGAATATACCATAGCCAACAAGTGTTGAATTCCACAGTGCTTTTACAGGCATCGCAGCCTTCGGTAAAGCCTCTATATTCACTATATTTGTATTGAGGAAGATTTCTTAGCTGCAATTTATAGGACACATAATGAACATTTTTTCCGTCTCGAACGTCAAAGCCTCTATTGTTCAGTATGTTCACGTCATTTATTACATAAGATGTATTTTCAGAGAATTCAAAACGCCCTCCAATTTTCAAAGACCCCGACCCTCCATCTTTTTGCGCGTATCCGCCTTCCAACGTTCCGTCCAATCCCCATTTAAAGCCGTTATTGTATGTAATGCTTTTGCTCTGCGTCGTTGGCGACGGCTCGCAAGTTGCCGGAAAATACACGTCATATTCTGTATTATTGTATTTTGCTGTGGGCTTGAAAGTGGCTATGAAGTTGTCCAAATAATACCCTGTAAGACGAACGTAAGATCCGTGATGTTTATTCCACCAACGCCCTTTATAGGCATCGTTATTGCACACGCTGATATTCGCCTTAACAAAGTAGTACAAACCATTTGACGTACTATTCGTTACCCAAATAGGTTTGTAAGAAAATTGGATGGACCAACTTCCATGGCCATCAATAGAATCGGGGCGCCATCCAGGACCTATTTTTCTTACACGCTGCGTCAAATCATAGCTTGCCGACACATTGTCATTGTATTCACTGCAAATTTTTGAAATATCATATGTTTTCGTCGAAGAATTTTGAACCGATTTTGAAACGGATGACGAAAGCGTTTGAGCGTACAATTTTTTTTGATTGTTCAAAACCCAGTGGCTGGCTTGACGGAACAAGGCCGAGAGCTTTTCTTCGTCTGTCATATCCTTCAGCTCGCTTTGAAACACGTCCGCCTCACTGTTGTCCGTTTCGTCGAGGCCAGATACAGGATCGTACACAACTTCTGAAACAAAATCGCTTCCAGCCGAGCTGTAATCGGGAGTAATGTCACGGTAAACATTGTCGTAAAAAGTCTGCCATTTATCTTTTTCAATATATCGAACAAAAAATTCGGAATCAATCGCTCTGTTCAATCCAAAAAAATGATAAGGGAATTTGGCAATCGAGCCTTCAAAAGCGCTCAACTCGCCGTCTTCGCTGAGCGCCTTTGTCTTTGACGTGATGACATCCTTCCATAAAGACCAATCTCCATGTTCAAGCTCATATAGAATGATGTTCGCGTCGTTCGCGGTGGAGCCTTCCGGGATTCTTCCGCTAGTGGAATCGCAAATGACAACCTTATAAGAATTGTTGACCGCCGAAGAACTTGTCGCAAAATCGCATAACGGAAAACGGGATTTTATCGCCGTTTTCTCAGCTTCTGTAAAATCCGTTCCTACTACAATTGTCTTTAACATGACGATATCGTCGTTCAAGACACTCGAGGCTACAACATTTGAAACAGGAGGGTCATTCCAGCTTGAACACGACACGCAAATAACCGCAAAAAAAAGTCCAAAAAGCGCAGAAATTTTTCGTTCCATTATGAAACCTCTTTTAACATATTTTATATTAGGCAAGTTTAATTCATCGACCGCGCAAAATCCGCGCAAAAAACGGCAAAAATCCGCGCGGAATCAGCGCAAAATTCAAAAAAAATGCCTTGCGCGCAAAGTTCTTGCGGCAAGAGCCCAATCAAGCCCTTGCGGCTACGCAAAAGCCGTGTTATAATAGAATAGATATGATTGGTATTGTTGATTACAATGCGGGAAACATCAAGAGCGTGGAGCGGGCCTTGGATTATTTAAAGGCGCCCTACATTCTTTCAAAAGACCCCGC
>JAILBY010000033.1 GCA_024680655.1 Clostridiales bacterium
TTATATATTCAAATTTAGAATAATAATTTTCAAGCTCGCTTTCTGAATAATTTTCAACATTAGGTACAACTCCGCCGTTTTCGTTGCAAACATTATGATATACCTTTTTAACTTCATTTATCAAATCAGCAGCTTGCTTTACATCAAGAACAGAAGCTGATGTTTTTGAAATAGAAGTTGCTAACTTTTCATAATGCTCATTGAAAGACCTTGTGTATGTACTATAACTGATTACAACTGTACCAACTGAAAGCATAATCGCAAACAGCAGCATAAGTGCCACTACTTTTACCTTCAATGACCAACCGTGATTTTTTGATTTGTTTTGCAAATTGTATCCCTCCATTTATATTTGGACAATAAGCGAATTAAATCCCGTACACTGTCTGTATAAATATTTTTTTACTTTTTTCTTAATTAAAAGAAGGCTTATTTCATCTATATCAAAATCAAGTTCACCATTCTTGTTTTTCACTTGAGAAGAAAGTGGGTTGAATTTTACTGCATTATCTAAAAGGTGGAGAGAAAAATCTCCGTTTTCCATAGCTATCAAAGTAATTCTTATCTTTCCGTCAGGAATGTTTACAAGTGCATTTCTGATAATAGAAGCAACAATTTCTTCAATTACCAGCATTACATAGTATTTCTGGTTTTCTTTTGCACCCCATTTGTCACAAAACTTATCGCATTTATCAAGCAACGAGGATATTTCTGTATCTGCTCCCGACATACTGATATGTATAACTCTTGATTCATCAAATCTGACTCTTTTCTTTTCTGTTATACAGTAATAGATTAAAAATATTACAAACGATAAAAATTCAGAAACAGGGAACGCATACCATATATATTTTGAGCCGCCCAAGAAGTAAAAGAGCAATACGCTTGGTATCGCAATAAGGAAATTTCTCAAAAGGACATCAAAAAACGCACCATTGTTTTCCTCTTTTGCCTGACAATATCTGCTCATTATAGTATTCAAAGCAATAAAGGCAAAGCCAAGGCAATAAATTCTTATTCCACGAACTGTTTCATCAAATCCTGCCTCTGATATTCCGAAGAACAAGGCGACATATTTTGCAAAAATGAATATAAAGGCAGCAACAATTCCGCCTAACAATATTGCATATTTGTTTGCAATCGTGCGTACACGACGGCAATCTTCCTCACTTTGCTCACCTGCAAAGGCACTGACAATAGGCTGAGCAGCGTCCGAGGTTCCATCGCAAAGATAGATTATAAAGAAAGACGCACTATATACAATATCAAAAACTGCCACAAAAGCTTCTCCGCCGATTGAAAGCATAACTCTGTTTACAACAAGCAAAAAGATAAACTGAAACAGATTTTTAACCGATATTGAAAAGCCTGTTCTAAAACACGAGGATACCTGCTTTATATCAATATCAGTACGGGCAATATTGATAACATTTGATTTCTTGCCTACAATTCCAGGCATATAGCAACAAACCGCTACTATTGAACCGATTACCGTTGAAAGACCTGCACCTATTGTACCCAAATCAAAAACAAGCACTAACACAATATTCAAAACCAAATCGGTGATATTGCCGATAAGGAAGCCTCTTGCCGCTAACACCTCATTGTTATCGTTACGCAGAAAGTTCAGGAAAACAATATTGAGAATCATAACAGGTGCACCAAGTGAAATTATACGCATATAAGCTTCACAAGCCTGATATATTGTTGAACCCTTTGGTTCTGCACCTAAAACCATAAGAATCTGTGGAGCAAAAACATTTCCCAGAACAGCAAACAATACACCAGAAACAAGTGCTGCTTTCCATATTCTATTAAAGCATAAATTAGCTTCCTTTTCGTTGTTTGCACCCAACTGCTGTGAAAATCTTATACCACCGCCTATACCAAAGCCGTCCATAAGTATATTCATCAACATATAAATAGGTAAACACAAGCTAATCGCCGCAAGTCCCGGCTCTCCCATACGACGGCCAACAACAAATGCGTCAGCCACATCGGAAAAAGCAAATCCCATTGAAGAAATCAATGCCGGAACCAACATTCTATAAAACATCTTAGGAATAAAGTAGTCTTTTTTCATATCTGCACCGCTGTCCATATCAAATTTTTATATTCAGGGTGTAACCCCTCTTTTATAAGTTTTATGCCTTGAATACCAAGGTCTTCTTCCAGATTACAATACTTGTAATTACTGCAATTATTTTTCAGATATTCACAAATTGCATAATAAACAAAGCCTCTGGGAGCATCCTGCAAGCATTTGCCAACAAGAACATCTACCGTATCATCATCAATCTTAAAGCCTGCAAAAACCGATACAGGCTTATCGTCTATATATACAATAACTCCGTCAATATCCAACTGCGTTCTTTCAGCTATCGCTTTATTTGAAACACCGCCGTCAACAAGCTGATTATTGCCGATATGATGAGGCAACATCTCCCATTCAGAAACAACTTCTATTGCATCATTGAAGGTTTTTTCAGAAATAGGCAAAGTAGTCAATGCGTTTTCACGCTGGATACGGTTGACCTTGTGACGAACACCTTTATACTCTCCGCCCTTTAAATCAAGAAGCTTTGGTATATTGCATATATATTCGTCTGATTCTTCCTCACGCATAAGCTGCCATCTGTCAGGGAATTTTTCATTAAGCCACAAAGCATCACCTTCACTTATGTAGCAAAGAGAGAAGTCCTTGCTTTCCATACCCTCTTTTATAAAAAGCTCAACCTCTTTTTTTTCACCGCAAGGAAAAAACCAAGTGTTTTCACCTCGTTCTCCGCACTTAACAGCGAAAAAATTATCCTTTAAATAAATTGATAAATTCATCTGATGCTGCCACAAATAAAGGGAATTAAAGGTATTTGCAGACAATTTGTTTTCACAGCCCTCACGAATTTCTTCAATCAATTTCTTTTGGGATAAGTCAATTAACTTAGTATGAATGTCCATAAAAGGCTCCTAAAATAAAATTATTCAATTGTTAAAATATCAACAAAGCCTGTTACTTCAAAAATTTCCATAATAGTTTCATTAACATTTTTGATAACCATTTCGCCCTGCTTGTTCATAACCTTTTGTGCAGCAAGAATAACTCTGAGTCCAGCAGATGATATGTATTCAAGCTCTGCAAAATCAAGAGTAAGCATCTTATTGCTTCCGATACTTTTTTTAAGCTCTGCTTCAAGCTGTGGAGCTGTTGTTGTATCAAGTCTTCCAGCAAGAGTTACCAAAAGGGTTCCGTTTTCGTTTGTTGTATTGATTGTCATAATAAATTCCTCCGATTTTTTATATATAAATAATTTACAGTATTCCCTGCAATTTTTTATACGAACATATTTAATAAAGGGACAATAACAAAATGATTTTTTTCTTAAAAAAGCCCGTCATAAGACCTATGCCTTTATAAGCTTATGTATTTGCATCAAGTCTTTGTCTTTCTACAAGCTCGGCAAAAAAGCCGTTATTTTCAATCAGTTCATCATAAGAACCGTCTTCGATAATCTTGCCTTTATTCAAAACAATTATGCGGTCACAATGCTTTATCGTTGAGAGCCTGTGAGCGATTACAATTCGTGTGCATTTAAGACTGTCTAACGATTCGGATACTTTTTTCTGCGTAATATTATCAAGTGCAGAGGTCGCTTCGTCAAACATCAAAATTCTCGGCTTTGGTGCAATCGCACGTGCAATCATCAATCTCTGTCTCTGACCGCCTGACACACCGCCTGAGCCTTCTGAAATAACAGTGAACATACCCATAGGCATATGCCTTATATCCTCGGCAATTCCTGCTTTTTCTGCCGCTTCCCAAGCGTCGTCCATAGTAGCCCAAGGTGCTGAGATAGTTATATTAGAATAAATATCCCCCTGAAACAGCTTACCGTCCTGCATAACTGTTCCCACTTTTCTTCTCAAAGACTTCAAATCCATTTTGTTTATATCCTGTCCATCATAATAGATAGCACCCTTCTGTGCCTTTTCAAAGCCAAGTAGCAAACGCATAAGGGTGGATTTTCCGCAACCCGTTTCACCCACTATTGCAATATACTGACCTGGACGGATTTTCAAGGATAAATTGTCGATAACATTAGGCATATTATCTGTATATTTAAAGGAAAGATTATTGATTTCAATAGAGCCTGAAAGACGGGTAACAACCCTCTTGCCCTCTGAAATTTCAGGCAAGGTGTCAAGAATAGGTCTGACTCTTTCCAAGGTTGGCAGTATCTTTGAAATATCTATACTCATAGTGGTAAGAAGCTCAAAGGCTGCTGTCATCATTCCAAAAGCACAAGTAAATGAATAATAGTCCGCTACGGATACACTTGTTTTTACAGCCATAAAATACATTATAATTGTGCACACAAAAGAAATTATAAGATTTATAACCGTAATAATCTTTTCGGTTTTTGGTATAAAATATAGCTGCTCTGCTAATTTTGCATAAAGATTGCCCCATTTTGCAAAGGCTCTCTTTTCAGCTCCTGAAAGCTTGATTTTCTGAATACCATTTATCAGACTGAAAGTAATTCCGCTTTCCTCACCTGCATACTTCATTCTTCTTCTGAAACTTTTCATCTGTAAAAAAGTTAATATCAAAGAAGTCAATGCAGAAGAAAGAGTAACGATAAACGCTGGTACAACAAGAGCAGGTGCATATATAAAAATCTGAAATATATAAATCAAAGAAAATAATGCCGTAAGTCCTGTTGAAAGAATTGTTGAGACGAATATATTACAAAGTGCGTTGACCTCATTTGTTCTCTGTGCAAGCTCACCAGCAGAATAATTTTTGAAGAAATCTGCTGGAAGAGAAAACAATCTCATTATAGTCGCCGCCTGAACATTAACGCTCAGCTTTGTGTTAATTCTATCCGTAATCAAGGTTTTAACGCCAGTTATAAGCAGTGTACTGATAGTCGCACAGACAAGGAAAACCGTAATAGAATAAAACAGCCTCATATTTCCGTTTGTAACAACATCAGAAAGTACAATATTATTAAGCTTAGGCAAAAACAAGCCAAATAAAGCAACTGCAAGAGTAGCAACAGAAATCAAAGTATAATCAAGGATTGAAAGCGTTGAAATTATATATTTCATAAGCTCTTTAATTCCGATTCTCTTCAACGGAAAAGGTTTATAAAAAACAATAGCCTCTTTATCTATATTGTTTTGAGTTTTGCTGTTTATTCTAATCTTTTCACCTGTTGCAGGGTCAATATAGCTATAACCCGAAAAGCCCGTTGGAATAAGTGCAACAACATTACCGTCCGATTTGAGTATTCCGAGCATAGCACCGATAGCGTTTTTATACCAGCCCTTTGTCAAATTAACTGTACGACGCATAATTCCGTTAGGACGCATAAGATATTCAAGCTGTTCGTTTTTATCTTTAATATCATCAGGAATTTCTTGACTTGTAACACGATAATACTTCAAGATTATATCCATAGCATTTTTGGTGCGTAAGGAATCATTATTCATAGAAGCTGTTATACTTTTACCCATAACAGCACTTGCAATATTTACAAACGCTTCACTGAAAGCGTTGTCATCGCTCTGCTTGCGTTCTTTGATTTGCTCATCAAACCAGCCCACGCTTTCAACTCCTTTACTCGTTTGTAATCAACTGTGCATACAATCCGTTTTTAGCTAATAATTCTTCGTGTGTACCTCGCTCAACCACTTTGCCGTAGTCAAGCACAATAATTTCATCGCAATCTCTTATCGTAGAAAGACGATGTGCAACAACTATGCAGGTAATACCCCTATCCTTTATTGATTTAACCACATCATATTCTGTCTTTGCATCAAGTGCCGATGTAGCTTCATCCAAAATAATAATTGTCGGGTCCTGAGCAAGAACACGGGCAATTTCTATACGCTGTCTTTGACCGCCCGAAAAATCTCTGCCGCCTTCGGTGAGTTTGTACTGATAGCCGCCATCTCTCTGCATAATATCTTCGTGAAGCTGAGTGTCACGGGCAGCCATAATCATTTCAAAATCTTCGATAGAATTGTCCCACATTTTTATATTGTTTGCGATAGTATCTTCAAACAACACAATATCCTGGTCAACAACCGCAAGAGAACCCGTAAACACTTCTCTGTCAATCTTGTCCATAGGCTTTCCGTCAAACAATATTTCACCGCTCCAAGGCTTATATAAGCCAGCGATAAGCTTTGAAATAGTTGACTTTCCGCAGCCAGAAGCACCTACAATAGCGACTCTCTGCCCTGTTTTAAGGGATAAGTTAAAATTATTTATCAAAGGCTCTGACAGTCTTGAATATCCAAAGGTTACATCTTTTAATTCAAGACAGCCCGAAAGCTTGTCAAGCTCCTCATCGGAAACTGCTTTGTTATCATAGTTTACATCACTCGGATATTTCATAACATCTTCAATGCGTTCCATTTCAGAACGCATTTCTTGTATCGTTTCACCTGCTGAAACAAGGGTTGTTGCAGGTAATGAAAAAGAGGCAAGAAAGCCCTGAAACGCCATAATCATACCGACTGTAAAATTATTGTTTATAACAAAATAAACACCGAGCACAAGAACAGCAACATTAGACAAAGAAGTAATTATTGATGGTATCAATTCAAGAGATTGCGTTAATTTATTTGACTTTATCTCACTTGAATTTACGCTTGCCTGATAGCCTGCCCATTTTTCAAAATATCCGTTTTCAGCACCGTTTGCCTTAATTGTTTCAATCATCTGAATTCCCGCAACCGTTGCACCAGCAAGCTTTCCAGCGTCACGCATCTGAACTCTTGTAATATTAACTCGTTTTTTTGATAAAATATGCGTAAAAATCAAATTGATAAACAAGGACAAAAGTCCTATCAATGTCAACGGCAAGCTATATCTCAGCATTACAACAAGATAAAAAATCATTGTAAAAAAATTCAAGACTAATGGAGCAAACACATTTACCAAGGTCTGTGAAATAGTAGTGTTTGAAGCTTGTCGCCCTTGTATATCTCCTGCCATTCTCTGTGAAAAGAAGTCCATAGGCAAACGAAGAATCTTCCACATAAAAGAGGAAGTGCCAACAATATCAAGCTTGCCGTTTATTTTCAATGAATATGTGGAATTGATTAAACCTACAACAAGCTGAATAATGCACAATACCGAAGCGGCAATAATAAACGGAAGAAACCATTCGGGATTTTCTTTTGTCAGAAGTCTATCAAGAAAAATTCGTGAAAAAACAGGATTTATTATTCCTATCAATGATGATATAAGCGTTGTCAGCACAATAAAGGTAAATGCAACGCCCATACCTTTGAGCCTTAACCTTGCATAAGAAAATACACTTTTAGGCTTACCCTCAGGCACAAAGCTTTCAGAAGGCTCAAACATCAAGCATACACCCGTAAAGGATTCATCAAACATTTTCATCGGAACGGAATACGTACCCTTTGCAGGATCATTAAGAATTGCTTTGCCACCACGGAAACCATTAAGCACAACAAAATGGTTGAAATTCCAGTGTATAATGCAAGGAAAAGTTCCGTTTTCTCTTAATTCTTCTGGCTCATAACGATAGCCTTTTGCAACAAGGCCATAGCTTCTTGCCGCTTTTAGCATATTTTTAGCATTTGAGCCATCTCTTGAAACACCACAATCATAACGAACCTGTTCAAGCGGAATCCATTTGCCATAGTAAGCCAAAATCATTGTAAGTGCTGCTGCACCACATTCAAGGGCTTCCAACTGCATAACAAAAGGAACCTTTGCAACACCTTTTCTGATAGGGTGCTTTAAAATCTTTTTATCGTTCATACTAAACACCCTCAATTAAAAACAAAAGACATCGGAGTTACACTCTCAACAGTTATTGTTGCATAATAAGTACCATCGGCAAGTTCAGAGTCAGTTGTAGCAACATAAACCCACTCACCTTTTTTAAGATTTCCGACATGTAATGTATAATCAGAAAAGCTATCATCTACCATAATAGGCGTTTGAGAAATATGGTTTATTATAAATTCTTCGCCATTTATGTTAATTTTCTGTTTAATCTTGATTTTTGAAAAATCGCTTTCTTTTACATAGCAGTTAAGCGTACCGCTTTCACATCTTGCAGCAACACCTATGTTAGTATCAAGATGGCCGAACACTGCCCAGACACAACCGCCTATCAATAATATTATAATTGCAGAAAGTAACATCCATATACCTGGATTTGAAACCTTAACATATTCATCTAAC
>JAILBY010000005.1 GCA_024680655.1 Clostridiales bacterium
GTAATGTTGTAAACTTGCTTGGTACAATTCCAGAAAACAAAATAGTTAAGATTATTGCATTTGTAGTAATTTTCATTTTGGGACATACATTGAACCTCGCAATCAACCTTATAGGTACTTATGTTCATACAAACAGATTGCAGTATGTTGAATTCTTTTCAAAGTTCTATGAAGGCGGCGGAAAACTTTTCGCACCTTTAAGCACAAATAATAACAAATATTATAAATTCAAGGAGGAAACTAACAATGATTAGTTTAGGTGTTGCATTAGCAATTATAGGTGCTGCTCTCGCAGCAATTCTTTCAGGTATGGGTTCAGCAAAGGGCGTTGGCCTTGTTGCAGAAGCTGCTTCTGGTGTTATAACAGAAGATCCTTCAAAGTTCGGTAAAGTTCTTATTCTTGAAATCCTTCCTGGTACACAGGGACTTTACGGATTCCTTACAGCTATTATGTTAATCAGTGGTATCGGCGTTTTAGGCGGAAATGTTCTTGAACTTTCAACATGGCAGGGACTTGCTTATCTTGGTGCTTGCTTGCCAATCGCTATAACAGGTTACTTCTCAGCTATTGCACAGGGCAGAGCTGCTGCATCAGGTGTAAGCATTGTTGCAAAGAAACCAGACCAGAATGGTAAAGCTATTATTATGGCAGTTATGGTTGAAACATACGCTGTTCTTACACTTCTTGTTTCACTTCTTGCTGTTAACAGCATTACAAGTATCGTTAAATAATTATTTTCACAACAAAAAATTAGATGGAGCGATGGCTCTGTCTGTTAGGAGAATTGTCCATGACAGGATTAGAAAAAATTATAGAAAAAATTATGGATGAGTCTAATGCAAATTGTGAAAGTATAATTAAAAAGGCAAATGCTGATGCAGAAGCTATTCTTGATGAGGCTGAAAAGCAGGGCAAGGCAGAGGCTGAAAAAATAATTTCAGCGGCTGAAAAAGAGGCTGATAATGTAGCCAAAAAAGCCGCTTCTGGTGCACAGTTACAGCGTGCAAACGCTTTACTTGCAACAAAGATTGAAATTATCAATTCAACTCTTGCAAAAGCACTTCAATCCTTTAAGGAAATGCCTGAAAAGGATTATTTCGATGCTCTTGTTAAACTTGCAGTCGAGAATGTTCAGTCAAAAGACGGCGTTATGATGTTATCTGCCGACGACTTAAAGCGTATGCCAGCAGATTTTGAAGCAACAGTTAATAATGCAGTTTCTTCAAAAGGTGCAAAGGTTACTGTAAGTGATAAACCTGCTGCAATAGAAAGCGGTTTTATTCTTGCTTACGGTGATGTTGAAATAAATTGTACTTTTGACTCTTTGCTTGAATCTTATCGTGACGAATTAAAGGATAAGGTCTGTGAAATTATATTTGCATAAGGAGGCTATCCACAATGCGTGAAACAGAATATGCTTATGCGGTAGCCCGAATAAGAGTAAATGAGCTTAAATTGCTTACAACTGCTGAATTAGACCAGCTTGTTACAGCGGCTGATTACAGCGAAGCGATGAGAAAACTCGCTGACAAAGGTTGGCCAAGCCCTGACTCTGCTTATGACTATGCAAAAATGCTTGAAGATGAAGCAGACGAAGCGTGGAATTTGATTAAGGAGATAATTCCTGATATACACGAGCTTGATATGCTTATTGTAAAAAATGATTTCCACAACCTTAAAGCCGCTCTTAAATGCAGTGTTAATGATGATGACAACCCGGAAGATTTTTATGTTAAGCCTTCCTGCATTGACACTTCTGTAATTACACAGGCGGTTGACAATCACGACTTTTCTGTTCTTCCTGAATATATGCAGGAAGCGGCAAAAAAGGCTTACGATATGATTGTTAAAGTTAATAATGGTCAGCTTGCCGATGTTGTTTTGGATACTGCTGCTATGGAAACTATGATTTCAATGGCAGAAAAAACGGGCAGTAGCTTGCTTGTTAAAATTGCAGATTTGATTTGTGCAACTGCAAATATCAAGGCTGCTTACCGTAGTGCAAAGACCAACAAAGGCCAGGACTTTGTTCAGCTTATAATAGCTGACAACAAAACTCTTGACAAGCAAAGTCTTATTGAAAATACCATACAAGGCGTTGAAAAGTTAATCGCTTACCTTGAAAATACGCAGTATGCAGAGCCTGCAAAATATCTTAAAGATGGTGATACTACTGCTTTTGAAAAATGGTGCGACGATGAACTTATGAAGCTTGTAGGTCAGGCTAAATTTACTTCTTTCGGCGTTGAACCGATTGTTGCATATTATATTGCAAAAGATGCTGAAATTAAGAGCGTAAGAATAATTCTTTCTGCAAAGCTCAATAACCTTTCAGCAGATACTATAAAAAAGAGGGTGAGGGAGCTATATGTATAAAATTGCCGCTATGGGTGATAAAGACAGTATCTATGGCTTTGCCTCACTTGGCTTGACAATTTATCCTGTTGAAGATGCACAGGAGGCTGTTCATATCCTTCGTAATATAGTTGACAGCGGATATGCAGTTGTTTATATAACTGAATTGTTGGCTTCTCAACTATCAACAGAGCTTGAAAAATACAAGGCACTTCCTTTGCCTGCTATCGTTCCTATCCCTGGCGTTAAGGGTAACACAGGTATCGGTATGGCATCGGTTAGTAAGTTTGTTGAACAAGCTGTTGGTTCTGATATACTTTCTAATGAATAATTAAGTTTAAAATTCCGAGTTTCCGCACAAATTCGGATTAACTCAAAAACTTATATTTAGTGCGGAGAAATGGTGGCTAAAATGAGCAAGGGTACAATATCAAAAGTATCAGGTCCTCTTGTAATCGCTGATGGTATGCGTGACGCTAATATGTTCGACGTTGTGCGTGTAAGTAATCAGAAGCTTATAGGCGAAATTATCGAAATGCACGGCGATAAAGCATCAATTCAGGTTTATGAGGAAACCTCAGGTCTTGGAACAGGTGAGCCTGTTGAATCAACAAATGCTCCATTGAGCGTTGAATTAGGACCTGGTCTTATTACAAGTATTTTCGATGGTATTCAAAGACCATTGGTTGAAATTATGAAACAAACCGGTAACAGCCTTAAAAGAGGTATCGAAGTACCTGCTTTGAACAGAGAAACAAAATGGCATTTTGTTCCTTGCGTTCAGGACGGGGCAGAGGTTGAAGCAGGCGACATTATCGGTACTGTTCAGGAAACAGAAGTTGTTTCACACAAAATTATGATTCCTAACGGTTTAAAAGGTACATTAAAAGGCATAAAGGAAGGCGATTTTACAATCGTTGAGGATGTTGTAACTGTTGTTGATGCAAACGGCAAGGAAACAGCAGTTCAGCTTATGCAGAAGTGGCCTGTTCGTCGTGGCAGACCTTTCGCAAAGAAGCTTTCACCTGATATGCCTCTTATCACAGGTCAGCGTGTTATTGACGCACTCTTCCCAATAGCAAAGGGCGGTGTTGCTGCTATCCCAGGACCTTTCGGTAGTGGTAAAACAGTTACACAGCATCAGCTTGCAAAATGGGCAGAGGCTGACATAGTTGTTTACATCGGTTGCGGTGAGCGTGGTAACGAAATGACAGACGTTCTTAACGAATTCCCTGAACTTATCGACCCGCATACAGGCAAGTCCTTGATGGAAAGAACAGTTCTTATTGCTAACACATCTGATATGCCTGTTGCTGCCCGTGAAGCATCAATTTATACAGGTATTACAATCGCCGAGTATTTCAGAGATATGGGCTATTCAGTTGCTCTTATGGCTGACTCAACATCTCGTTGGGCAGAGGCTTTGAGAGAAATGTCAGGTCGTCTTGAAGAAATGCCTGGTGAAGAAGGTTATCCTGCTTACTTGGGTAGCCGTCTTGCTCAGTTCTATGAGCGTGCAGGTCGAGTTATTTCTCTTGGTAAAGATGGCAGAGAGGGTGCTCTTTCAGTTATCGGTGCCGTATCACCTCCTGGTGGTGATATTTCAGAGCCTGTTTCTCAGGCAACACTTCGTATTGTTAAGGTGTTCTGGGGACTTGATTCTGCACTTGCATATAAGCGTCACTTCCCGGCTATCAACTGGCTTACAAGTTATTCCTTGTATGCTGATTCTTTGGGCAAGTGGTTTAATGCTAATGTTAATGAAGAGTGGATGACTTTAAGAGGAAGAATGATGTCACTTCTTTCAGACGAAGCATCACTTGATGAAATTGTTAAACTCGTTGGTATGGACGCACTTTCACCATCAGACCGTTTGAAGATGGAAGCTGCTCGTTCAATCAGAGAAGACTTCTTACATCAGCTTGCTTTCCACGAAGTTGATACTTATACTTCACTCAAAAAGCAGTATCTTATGATGAAACTTGTTATTGAGTTCTATGATAAATCTCTTAATGCTCTTCAAGATGGTGCTGACATTGAATTGATTTCAAAGATGCCTATGCGTGAGAGTATCGGTAGATTTAAGTACACACCTGAAAAGGATGTTGATGCTGAATATAAAAAGGTATCTTCTGAACTTGATAAAGAGCTCAAAGATGCTTACGTTAAGGAGGACTTCTAATGCCAAAAGAATATAGAACCATTCAGGAGGTTGCAGGTCCTCTTATGTTAGTCAAGGAAGTTGAAGGCGTTACCTACAACGAACTTGGTGAAATCGAACTTGCAAATGGTGAAAAACGCCGTTGCCGTGTTCTTGAAATTAACGGCTCAAACGCTCTTGTTCAGTTGTTTGAAGCATCAACAGGTATCAATCTTGCAGACAGTAAGGTTCGTTTCCTTGGCCGTCAGATGGAATTAGGTGTTTCAGAGGATATGCTCGGCCGTGTTTTTGACGGTTTGGGCAGACCTATTGATAACGGTCCTGAAATCATTCCTGAAAAAAGACTTGATGTTAATGGTACACCTATGAACCCTGCTGCTCGTAGCTTCCCACAGGAGTTTATTCAGACAGGCGTTTCTGCTATCGACGGACTTAACACTCTTGTTCGTGGTCAGAAGCTTCCTATCTTCTCAGCTTCAGGTCTTCCACACGCAGAACTTGCTGCACAGATTGCTCGTCAGGCAAAGGTTCGTGGTAAAGATGAGCAGTTCGCCGTTGTCTTTGCTGCTATGGGTATTACCTTTGAAGAATCAAACTTCTTCGTAGAAAGCTTCAGAAAGACAGGTGCTCTTGACAGAACAGTTATGTTCTCAAACCTCGCTAACGACCCAGCTATCGAGCGTATTGCTACACCTAAGATGGCTCTTACAGCCGCTGAATATCTTGCATTTGACAAGGGTATGCATGTTCTTGTTATCTTAACAGATATCACAAACTATGCAGATGCTTTGCGTGAAGTTTCAGCCGCTCGTAAAGAGGTTCCTGGCCGTCGTGGTTATCCTGGTTATATGTACACAGACCTTGCAGGTATTTATGAGCGTGCAGGTCGTCAGGTTGGCAAACAGGGTAGTATCACAATGATACCTATTCTTACAATGCCAGAAGATGATAAAACTCACCCAATCCCTGACCTTACAGGTTATATTACTGAGGGACAGATTATCCTCAGCCGTGAACTTCATCGTAAAGGCGTTACTCCACCGATAGATGTTTTGCCATCTCTTTCCCGTCTTAAAGATAAGGGTATAGGCGAGGGCAAAACAAGAAAAGACCATTCTAACACAATGAACCAGCTCTTCTCTGCATACGCAAGAGGTAAAGACGCTAAGGAATTGATGGTTGTTCTTGGTGAAGCTGCTTTAACTGATATTGATAAGTTATATGCAAAATTTGCTGATGAATTTGAAAAAGAATATGTTTCTCAGGGCTATGAAACAAACAGAAGCATTGAAGAAACACTTGATATAGGTTGGAAGTTGCTTTCAATCTTGCCAAGAAGTGAGCTTAAACGAATCAGCGATGAATTGTTAGACCAATACTACGGAAAAATGTAGGTGATGCTATATGGCTAAATTGAATGTAAATCCTACCCGTATGGAGCTGACAAACCTCAAACGCAAGCTTGTTACTGCAAGAAGAGGACATAAACTGCTTAAAGATAAGCGTGATGAGCTTATGAGACAGTTCCTCGAACTTGTTCGTGAAAATAAAGCGTTGCGTAAAAAGGTTGAAGAAGGTATTTCAAATGCAAATGCACATATGTCGGTTGCTCGTTCTGTTATGAGCGATGCAAGCCTTGATGTTGCACTTATGATGCCTATGCAGGAAATGAGCCTTGAAATCGAAGAAAAGAATGTTATGAGCGTTTTGGTTCCTGAGTTTAAAACTCAGTTCAAGACAGCAGACGCTAATGATATTTATTCTTATGGTTATGCTTTTACTTCCTGCGACCTTGATGATGCAGTTGAATCATTGTCGGCGATAATGCCTGATATGCTTCGTCTTGCAGAGGTTGAAAAATCTTGTCAGCTTATGGCGACGGAAATTGAAAAAACTCGTCGTAGAGTTAATGCTCTGGAATATGTTATGATTCCGCAGTACGAGGAAACAATTAAATACATTACTATGAAGCTTGATGAAAATGAGCGTAGCACCACAACCCGTATTATGAAGGTTAAGGATATGATGCTTGAACAGGCTCACCATTATAGCGAAAAGTAATATCAAAATTAAAAGCCACCTGAAAAGGTGGCTTTTTTTATCTTTGCTTTTTATTGGTGTGTTTATGGTACAGTTAAGCTGATATAGTATAGTTAAAGAAAAACAGCAAAATTAAATTGATATAGTATAGTAAAAAAAGGAGGAATAGCACAATGATAAACAATAGAAAAGAAACAAAAGAAGAAACTGTACGCTTGGTTTTGTTGTTTGTTTTTTGCTTTTTCTTTTGGTGGCTTGTTATCCTCTTTCCACCACTTATCTTGCCACTCTCAAAAGCTATTAGGAAGTGAGGGGGTGTTTACTTTAAAGTTTTAAATTAGATATAAGAATTAGCAATAGCTTGTTCCTGCTTCCTTTTGTGTTCGAATCCCTTGCAAATAGAAAAAGACAAGCAACCTGACGGTTACTTGTCTTTTCTTTGGCGGAGAGCAAGGGATATATCGCAGTCGCTATGCTCCTTTAAACGAAAGGCGAAACAGTCCACTGGACTGTTTCTTTGTCGCATAAACTTCGCTACGCTTTGTTTCTGCTTCCTTTCGTGTTCGAATCCCTTGCAACTAAAAAAAGACAAGCAACCTAATGGTTACTTGTCTTTTCTTGGCGGAGAGCAAGGGATATATCGCAGTCGCTATGCTCCTTTAAACGAAAGGCGAAACAGTCCACTGGACTGTTTCTTTGTCGCATAAACTTCGCTACGCTTGTTTCTGCTTCCTTTCGTGTTCGAATCCCTTGCATAAAAAAATTGAAGCACCAAAAGGTACTTCAATTTTCTTTGGCGGAGAGCAAGGGATTCGAACCCTCGAGACCTCGTTAAAGACCTACACGATTTCCAATCGTGCTCCTTCGACCAGCTCGGACAACTCTCCATATATTCACTTTTCAAGTGCCTTTACATTATACATAAACACACAATAAAAATCAAGTG
>JAILBY010000059.1 GCA_024680655.1 Clostridiales bacterium
ACTTTTGTTAAAATAGCAACCCTATTTGGCGCGCCCGAAGGGATTCGAACCCCTGACCTTTTGGTTCGTAGCCAAACACTCTATCCAGCTGAGCTACGAGCGCATTTTTAACTGCCCGATTATGTTAGCACATTTTTAATCAAATTGCAAGTATCTTTTTATTTTTTTCTCTTTATTTTTATCTATTGTTATCTTGCTACAAATCGTTTTATATGTTACAATACCACTATATGTAGTTTTTTTGGTCGGATTTTTAATTTATATAGGATTTTGAAGGGTTTATTTATGGAACAAAAAAAATCTAATAACAGAGAAAATGAAGATTTAATTATAGGCAGAAACGCCGTTATGGAAGTTCTCAATTCAGGCAGAGCTATGGATACTCTGCTTGTGGCAAGAGGCGAAAGAAACGGCTCAATAGGTAAAATTATTTCAGAATGCAAGGCAAAAGGCATTGTTATAAAAGAGGTTGACGAAAAAAAGCTCGATTTTATGTGCGGTCAGGGCAATCATCAGGGAGTTGCAGCCTATGTTGCCGCTCACGAATATGCTTCGGTTGATGATATTTTTGCTCTTGCTAATGAGCGAAACGAACAGCCTTTTATAATTATATGCGATGAGCTTGAAGACCCAAGAAATCTTGGTGCTATTGTGCGTACTGCTGAAACGGCAGGTGCTCACGGAGTTATTATTCCAAAACGCAGAAGTGCATCTTTAAGCTACGCAGTCGGCAAAACGGCTTGCGGTGCTTTGGAATATGTTCCCGTTGCAAGAGTGGGCAACCTTGCAAGCACCATAGATGAGCTTAAAGAAAAGGGCGTATGGATTTACGGTGCTGATATGGACGGCGAAACTTGGTGCCAGACAGATTACAGCGGTGCAGTCGCTCTTGTTATAGGCTCTGAGGGCAAAGGTCTTGGCAGACTTATAAAAGAAAAATGTGATTTTATTGTTTCCTTGCCGATGAAAGGACATATCACTTCGCTTAATGCGTCAGTTGCCGCAGGTATAATGATGTATGAGGTGTCAAGGCAAAGGTCAGAAATAAAAGCTAAATAAATAAAAATTCAGATAGGTGGTGAGGATTATGGCAAACAGATATGATACAGAGAATATGGATATTGATGAAATTCTTGAATGGAGTAAGAGAATGGGCTTTACAAAATCAGAAAAAAAGCCCGTAAAGGAAAAACAATGGGATACTCAATCTCTCAACGAATTGCTTGAACCTAAAAAGCCTGAAAAAAAGGCTGAATTTAATCTGGATGATATTTTAAAAGAAACTCGTTCAGAGCCGAAAGAACAGCCTATCAAACAAGAAAAAACTCACGAGGTTGAAATTCCGTCAAAGCCGACACATAAAAAAGAGGATTTCAGCAGTGAAAAAACCCGTATTGTTGCAAACGAAAAAGCAAACAATATCCCTATTTCAAAAAAGCCTGTTCCACAGGAAATCGTTGATGATGTTAAAAGAGAAAGTCTTGAAAAAGAAAATGAGCTTGATAAGGCTATTGCTAAAAAATCTCTTGACGACCAGAAAACAAAGGTTATTTCAACTGAAAAAGAAAAAGCAGTTGATGTTGACAGTCAGAAAACAAAGGTGCTTAATCCCGCTCAGATAAACAAAGAAGCACCTATTATCGTAAATAAAGCCAAAGCCTCACGAATGGAAAGCGACAAATACAGAGAGCGTTTTATGAATGTTCCTGTTCAGCATATTGAAAAAACAGCTGATTATGAAGAAAGATTTATGAACGAAAAGCGTGAGCCTATTGAACGCCCAGGCTTTGTAAGCTGGAAAAATCAAGGCTTCGCAACAGCAGACCTTGAACCTTTGCCAACAATAGTCCCTGCTGAAAAGGTTTTCAGCGACGAAAAAACAAGGGTTACACATTTCAAAACAAGACCTGCTGACCTTTCTTTAAACAGAAGAATTACACCGCTTGAAAAGGAAAGCCCTGAACAAGATATTATCGCAGGACAGATTAAGCTTACAGGCTTTGAAGAAAAAGCGGTTATTGACCGAGTTGACGAGGAAATCGCAGAAAAAAATCTTATTGAGCAACGCAAAGAAAAGGTTAAAAAATTCAAGCTTTTCAAAGATTTGCCTGATTTCCCTGATGATGAGGACGAAAACGACTATTCCTCTGAAAACACAGCTAACGCCTTTGAAACAGACAGCAACGATTTAGAAGCTATGCAAGGCTGGTTAGAGGAAGAAGAGGAAAATGATGAGGTTATTTCAAGCTATCATCATAAAAACAAAAGCAAGTCGAGTATTGTTCATATTACAGATTACAACACTCCGTCCGAAGCACCTGCTATTCTTCATTCACTTCACGCAAAGAAGAGAAAGGCTGTTTTCTCCGCTATTTTCACAGCGATAATAGGCACTTTGCTGACGGTTATAGAAATTGCACCGTCTGATATAGGCTTTGACTCTTTGAGTGAACTCAACGGAATTATTTTCGGTTGCGTTAATATGGTGCTTATATTTATCGCACTTTGTATCTCTATGCCGTCGATATTAAGCGGTATAAAAAATCTTTTCCACGGCAAGCCTGACACCGATACTGCTTGTGCAGGCGTGGTTGCCGTTTCATTCATTCAATGTATATCCGGATTTTTCTTTACAGATAAATTAGACGAGGGTGCTCACCTTTACGGTGCTCTTGCAGTTTTCGCTCTTTTCCTCAACTGCATAGGCAAAATGCTTATCGAAAAAAGAGCATACGAAAACTTTAAATTTATCACAGAAAACAAGACGATAAACTGCATACGCTCAATAGACAATGAAACATCTGCTTTTGAGATAGGCAGAGGCTTACTTATGGGCGAGCCTGATGTACGCTATTCCGTACCTATAAAATTCCCTGAAAAATTCCTTGAACTTACTTACAAAACAGACCCTGCAAACAATTTAAGCAAAAAAATATTACCTATTGTTTCAATCGTTTCTGTTATTGCAGGTATCGTTTACGGAATAATCAAAAAAGACGCTTTCGGTGCAATTTCATTATTTGCAGTTGCTTTCTCGGTCGGTGCTCCTTGTGCCGCACTTATTTCAACAAATCTTCCTCTTTACAGAACCTGCAAGGCTCTTAACAAAAAGGGTGCTATGATTTCAGGCTTTGAAGCAGTTGAAGAATGTTCAAAGGCAGACGCAGTTGTATTTGACTCAAAGGATATTTTCGCCCAGGGCGGCTGTAATATTTTAGGTATCAAAACTTATTACAATATGCGAATTGACGAGGCTATTCTTGACGCTGCCGCTGTTGTTATTGAGGCAGGCAGTCCTTGTGCCGAGGTTTTCGATAAGGTTATTGAGGGCAGACACGAGCTTTTACCGCCCGTTGAAAATCTTGCATACGAGGATAAGCTCGGATTATCAGCCTGGATTCACGGCAGAAGAATTCTTGTGGGTAACAGAGAGCTGCTTATTCATCACAATGTTGAAGTGCCTGACAAGGCAAGCGAAGAAAAATACCGTCACGATGGCAGACAGATTATGTATCTTGCCGTTGCAAGCAAGGTTTCAGCTTTGTTTGTTGTTGGCTACGAGGCAAAGGCAGATGTTGGCGAAAGCTTGCGTGAGCTTGAAAAGAGTGGCGTAACTGTTCTTATTAAAACATCAGACGCTAATATCACAGAAGAGCTTGTTGCTAACTTCTTCGGCTTAAACCCACAAGCGATAAAGATTATAAGTGCTGTTGCAGGCAGAATGTATAAGGATTTGAAGAAAACACCGCTTGAAACAGCAGAGGCAAGAATTCTTCACAATGGTTCAATCGATTCTTTCCTTTCATCAATTTCAAGCTCTATATCGCTATTTTCAGGAATAAAAATTCCGAAGATAATTATGATTATAGCAAGCATTGTTTCTGTTCTTATCGCAACTGTAATCGCTTGTGTTTCAGATATTTCACACATAACGGTATTCAGTATGATAGCTCTTGCAGGCTTCTGGGATATAGCAATAATTATATCTTCATTACTGCACAAGAAGTAAAATTGAGTAACAAAAGACAAAATATAAAAATATTAAACCGCAAAGCTTTTATGATGCCTTTGCGGTTTTTATTTTTATTTAAAACTTTAATTTTGAATAAAAAAAGAAAGATAAGTTTAATCTTTATCTAATTAAGCAA
>JAILBY010000027.1 GCA_024680655.1 Clostridiales bacterium
CACAATTATAGTTATTATACCATAAATTCTTTTTTTGAGCAAGAATACAATTATAATTTATATAAGAAAGTTAGATAAAAAATTTCGTCTGCATAAAAAAATCTCTCCTCTTTTCTACATAATGACAAAATTTATACAATGCTTGATATTTCGTTGACAAACTTCGTTAAAAAGATTAAAATGTTTTTATGTAAAAAATTATGGGAGGTTTCCAAATTGGGTTACACAATAGGACAAAAACTTATAAAAAGTCATTTAGTAAGCGGTGATATGACAGTCGGCAGTGAGGTTGGCATAAGAATTGACCAGACACTCACTCAGGACGCAACAGGTACAATGGCATACCTCGAATTTGAGGCTATGGGCGTACCTCGTGTAAAGACAGAGCTTTCTGTTGCTTATATCGACCACAACACATTACAAACAGGCTTTGAAAATGCCGATGACCACAGATTTATACAAACAGTTACAAAGAAACACGGTATCCGTTTTTCCCGTCCAGGTAATGGTATCTGCCATCAGGTTCACCTTGAACGCTTTGGTATTCCAGGTAAGACCTTAATCGGTTCAGACAGCCACACTCCAACGGGCGGCGGTATCGGTATGCTTGCTATCGGTGCAGGCGGTCTTGATGTTGCTGTTGCTATGGGTGGCGGTACTTATTATATCACAATGCCAAAAATGGTTAAAGTAAATCTTACAGGCAAATTAAGCCCTTGGGTTGCTGCAAAAGACATCATTCTTGAAGTTCTCCGTATTATGAGCGTTAAGGGTGGCGTAGGCAAGATTATAGAATATGCAGGCGAAGGCGTAAAAACTCTTTCTGTTCCAGAGCGTGCAACAATAACAAATATGGGTGCAGAGCTTGGTGCTACTACCTCTGTTTTCCCATCAGATGAGGTTACTCT
Organism: Clostridiales bacterium; assembly: GCA_024680655.1. GTDB lineage: Bacteria > Bacillota > Clostridia > Oscillospirales > Acutalibacteraceae > UMGS263. The sequence continues at coordinate 909 of JAILBY010000027.1, forward strand.
TCAATTCCTCAAAGCACAAGGCAGAGAAAAAGATTGGGTTGAGCTTTTACCAGATGCAGACGCAGTTTATGATGAAGTTATTGATATTGACCTTTCAAAGCTTGCTCCTATGGCTGCTATGCCTCATATGCCTGATAATGTAAAATCAGTTACAGAAATCGGTGAAATAAAGGTTGACCAGGTTTGCATAGGCTCCTGCACAAATTCATCACTTATGGATATGATGAAGGTTGCCGCTATACTCAAAGGCAAAACAGTTGCTCCAACAGTAAGCCTTTCAATCGCACCTGGCTCAATGCAGGTTCTCAATATGCTTGCAAAAAATGGTGCTCTTTCTGATATGATTGCCGCAGGTGCAAGAATTCTTGAATCTGCTTGTGGCCCTTGTATTGGTATGGGACAGTCACCTAACTCAAAGGGTGTTTCTTTGCGTACCTTTAACCGTAACTTTGAAGGCCGTTCAGGTACTGCTGATGCAGGTATTTACCTTGTAAGTCCTGAGGTTGCTGCTGCATCTGCTCTCACGGGCGTTCTTACAGACCCTCGTAAATTAGGCGAAGCACCTGTTATAACATTACCTGAAAAATTTGAAATCAACGATTCTATGGTTATTCTTCCTGCAACACCAGAAGAAGCTGACAGCGTTGAAGTTTTAAGAGGTCCTAATATCAAACCATTCCCTACAACTACTGCTCTTGCAGATGAAATTACTGCAAAGGCAATACTCAAAGTCGGTGACAATATCACAACCGACCATATTATGCCAGCAGGTGCAAAAATTCTTCCATATCGTTCAAATATTCCTCACCTCTCACAGTTCTGCTTCAAGCAGTGTGACCCTGATTTTGCAAAGAACTGTCAGGCTGAGGGCAAAGGCTTTATAATTGGCGGTGCAAACTATGGTCAAGGCTCTTCCCGTGAACACGCTGCACTTGTTCCTCTCTATCTTGGAATTAAAGCAGTTATCACAAAGAGCTTTGCAAGAATTCATTGTGCTAACCTTATAAATGCAGGTATTATGCCTTTCACCTTTGCTAACGAAAGCGATTATGATAAGATTTCTCAGGGCGATGAGCTTTGCTTGCCTGATATTCGCAACCGTCTTGAAAACGGTAAAGAGGTTGTTCTTAAAAACCTCACAAAGAATGAAGAATACAAGCTTAGCTATGATTTCTCTGAAAGACAGAGAGATATGCTCCTTGCAGGCGGTCTTTTGAATTACACAAGAGAACAGCAGGCATAATTCAAGAAAAAAATAAAAAATATAATTATCGGAGGAAACAATAATGCAATATGATGTTTCAGCAGCAGTAGAAAAATTCAAAGCTCTTATTGAAGAACAGCTTGAAAGAAATGAAAGAATAACAGCAGACAAAGACTTTGTTGACTATGATAAGCTTGATAAAATCGTTATCGGCGTATGCGGTGGCGACGGTATCGGTCCTATCATCACAAAGGAATCTGCAAGAGTTCTTGAATATATGCTCAAAGATGAAGTTGAAGCAGGCAAGGTTGAATTCAAGGTTATTGACGGTCTTACAATAGAAAACCGTATCAAGCATATGAAAGCAATTCCTGATGATGTTCTTGAAGAATTAAAAAGCTGTAATGTAATTCTCAAAGGTCCAACAACAACACCGCAGGCTGGCTCTGATATGCCTAACATTGAAAGTGCAAATGTTGCTATGCGTAAGGCTCTTGACCTTTTTGGTAATGTTCGTCCTGTAAAAATTCCAGAGGAAGGCATTGACTGGACATTCTTCCGTGAGAACACAGAGGGTGCTTATGCTGTTGGCTCAAAGGGTGTTAATATCACAGACGAGCTTGCTATGGACTTTGTTGTTACAACAACAGAGGGTTGTGAAAGAATTGCAAAGCTTGCTTATGAATATGCAAGAAAGAATAAAAAGGACAGAGTATCTATCATCACAAAAGCAAATATCATCAAAACAACAGATGGTAAGTTCCTTAATCTTTGCAAGAATATAGGTAAAGATTATCCTGAAATCACAACAGATGAATGGTATATCGACATAACAACTGCAAAGCTTATTGACCCTAAGCGTCGTAAGGATTTCAAGGTATTCGTTCTTCCTAACCTCTATGGTGACATAATCACCGACGAAGCTGCTGAATTCCAGGGTGGCGTAGGTACTGCTGGTAGTGCAAACATCGGTAAAAAGTATGCTATGTTCGAGGCTATTCACGGCTCTGCTCCTCGTATGATTCAGGAAGGCAGAGGTCAGTATGCAGACCCTTGCTCAATGCTTCGTGCAACAGTAATGCTTCTTTCCCACATCGGTCGTCAGGAAAAGGCTGATTTGCTTGAAAGAGCACTTGATATTTGTATGTATGAAGAAAAGGCTCTTAAAATAACAGGCCGTGAAGATGGCTGTACTTGTAGCGACTTCGGAACCTATGTAATGGAAACCGTAAAAAAGCTCAGCTAATGAAAAAAAGTTTACCTATCAAATAAATAGGAGGAAAAGAAATGCCAAAGAATTCTAATATTTCAATGTCAGTCATTAAAAGATTGCCTCGCTATTACAGATTTTTAGGTGAATTAAACCGTTGCGGTATCACAAGGATTTCATCTCGTGAATTATCAATAAAGATGGGACTTACTGCCTCGCAGATACGCCAGGACTTTAACTGCTTCGGCGGATTTGGTCAGCAGGGTTATGGCTACAATGTAACCCAGCTTCATATTGAAATAGGCAACATTTTAGGTCTTAACAACGGCTTTAAAACCATACTTATAGGTACGGGTAATTTAGGTCGTGCAATAGCAACACATATGTCCTTTGAAGAGCGTGGCTTTAATCTTATCGGTATATTTGATAAAAATGAAGCAACCGTAGGTCAGCTTGTAAGAGGGTTACCTATCAGGCACATAAACGGTCTTGATGATTTTTGCAGAGAATATCACCCTACCGTTGCCGTTTTATGTATTCCGAGCGAACACGCACTTGAAGTTGAAAAACAGCTTGTTGATTTGGGCATTAAGGGCTTTTGGAATTTCACACATTCTGATATTGCCTCAAAATATCCTGATGTTGTGGTTGAGAATGTTCACCTCAGCGATAGTCTTATGACCTTATGCTATCAGGTAAGTTCAAAATTTGAAGAAAGAGAATAAAAGAATGTTATCCACAAAATAACACAAGGAGTTCTTTTTATGATTATTTATTTCACAGGAACAGGTAATAGCAGATACGCAAGCGAGGTTTTAAATTCAGTGCTTGACGATGAAGTTATTTGCGTCAACGATATTTTAAAAAACGGGCAGTTCCCCTCTTCACTTGACTCGGATACCCCTTTTGTTTTTGTAACTCCAACTTATGCGTGGCGAATACCACGATTGATTGAAGAACTGATTTTAAATGTTACTTTAACAAAAAATCAAAAGGTTTATTTTGTTATGACCTGTGGCGGAGAAATTTATAATGCAGAGAAATACAATAAAAGGCTTGCTTTGAAAAAAGAACTTGATTATTGCGGTACGGCTGAAATTTTAATGCCTGAAAATTATATAACTATGTTTTCGGCTCCGCCAAAAAATAAAATTGAGCCTATTATAAAAGATGCGGAGCAAAAGCTTCTTGAAGTGGCTCAATCAATAAAGAACAAGCAACCTCTTGCTCCAACTGCTTCTACCCCACTCGGCAAATTTATGAGCGGTGCTGTAAATACTATGTTTTATCCGATTTGCGTTAGTGCAAAGGGATTTTACACAACAGAAAAATGTATCGTTTGCGGTAAATGTGTAAATATCTGCCCTCTCGAAAATATCAGACTTGAAAACAATGTGCCAAAATGGAGCAATAACTGCACACAATGTATGGCATGTATATGCTCCTGCCCTGTTCAAGCCATTGAATATAAAAACAAGACAAAGGGCAAAGACAGATATTTTAATACAAAAAAGTATAGCAATAATTGATTTTTTTAACAAAATATGTTATTCTTTATTAAATAATATTAAGGAGGGTTTAACTTATGTTAAACAGAGCACAAATAAAGCAGAACATAAAAGACTTTATCAAAACAGATAAATGTTGGCTTGATATGTTTATTGCAAACATTATTCCAGTCGCTTTTGGTTTTTGTTATACAGGTGTAAATTTAAGAATTCAAAATTTCACCAGAGATATTGATGATTTTTTTGACCCTACGGAAATTTTATCAATCTTTGGCGTTAGTTCTTTTGCAGCATTTGTAATCGCAATTTTGATTATCCCTATTGCTATTGCAGGCATGGGCTATTGTCTTAGCAAAATAAGAGGTCAGCACCCTGAACAGATTTCAGTTTATCAGGAAGCTGGTCATAATTACGGCAGATATTTATTAACAGAAATTGCACAAGGCTTCTTCGTTTGGTGCTGGTCTTTGCTTTTCGTTATCCCAGGCATTATAAAAGCTTATTCTTACTATTTTACAAATTTTATAGTTCACGACAATCCAAACATTTCAGCAACAGATGCAATTACTTTGAGCAGAAGAATAACAAAGGGCTTCAAAGGTCAGTTATTTGTTCTTGATTTAAGCTTTCTCCTTTGGGATTTACTTGCTGCTATTACTTGCGGTATTGCATGTATTTGGGTTTTACCTTATAAGACAGCAACAAAAGCTGCTTTCTATGAAGAAA
>JAILBY010000041.1 GCA_024680655.1 Clostridiales bacterium
AGTGCCTGCGCCAATAATAACGCATCTTCTACTCATCTCTTGTGCCACTCCTTAATTTTTTTTGCCTCGTCGGACATAGCGATATAGCGATTTTAACGAGAATTAGTAATTTTACCTCTTTTTACTGCATCTAGAATACTACAACCTTTGTCTGTCGTGTGTGAACAGGTTGAAAATTTGCAAGTGCCTAAGTATTCCTTGAATTCACGAAAACAGAACGCAAGATTTTCCTTTGGAATATAGTTATCGTTCTGTATGTCGATTGAAGAAAAGCCAGGGGTATCGGCAATATATCCGCCAAACATTTTAAACAGTTCAACCTGCCTTGTTGTGTGGCGACCTCTGCCGAGTTTATTGCTTATTTCACCTGTTTCTAATGACAAAGAAGAATCAAAGGCATTAAGCAGGGTTGATTTTCCAACACCAGAGTTGCCTGTAAATGCACTTATTTTCCCCTCTAAAAACGGTTTTATATCATTAACTCCTTTTCCTGTTAAAGAAGAAACGGAAAATGTTTTATAGCCTGTATTTTGGTAAATTTCAATTAAATCGTCTGGATTTTTTAAATCCGACTTTGTAAATACAATAATAGGCTCAATGCCTTTATCTTCTGAAAGTACAGTTAATTTATCAATAATCAGTGTGCTTGGCGAGGGCTCACAGGTAGAGATAACAATAATGAGTTGATCAATATTTGCAAGAGGCGGTCTTAAAAGAAAGTTTTTTCTTTCAAAAATTTCATCAATAGTGTTTTCTCCGTCATCTCTTATGGTGATTTTTACTTTATCGCCGACAAACGGGGAAATCTTTTCTTTCCTGAAAATACCTCTTGCCTTACATTCATATATATTATCGGCAGTTTCGACATAATAAAAACCGCCGATACCTTTAACTACTAAACCTTCAAACTCCATTATTTGCTAACATATATAACAACGGTAACATTGCCTTTTACTTCACCTGTTTCAGACTGCTTTGTAACAGTTCCTGAAATACCTGTATTGACTGTTTCAACTCTGTAAGTTACATGAGCCGCTTTAAGTGCGTTTATAGCGTCTTCCTCAGTTTTACCAACAACATCAGGTACTTTAACCATATATGAGTTTGTTTTTGAATTTGAGATATTGCCCGTTGTGAAGTTTACATTGCAGGTGTAAATATCAACACCATTTATCTTAACAACAACGCTTGAAGAATTGCCCGTACCAGATACAGTAATCTTATTGTAAGCACTACCGCTGAGGTTTACTGTATCACTATACACAAGGCTACTGTCAAGATATACTTCAAGTGAACCTGACTCGCCTGTGCTTGGTAAGGTTATAGGAATAGAAACATTATTTGAAGGCTTTTTACCATTACTTACGGTAATGCTGATTTTTTCACCCTTATAGGCTTTTTCGCCCTTCTTTGGCTCTTGTGAAACGATTGTACCTGCTGGTAATTCGCTGTCAACCTCGGTTTGATTGCCGATTGAGAAAGCACCGCTTTCATAAGTTGCAAGAAGCTGTTTTGCATCTTCAATCTTTAAGCTTGTAATTTCAGGTACATCATATTCGCCGCCATTTACGCCTGTGCTTACATAAACGATAATAGTAGCATTGATTTCAGCCATTTCGCCTGCTGCTGGTGAGGTGCTAACAACTTTACCAGCCTCAACCTTTGCAGTGTCAACGCTTATCTCTTGAACATTGAGATTTTTCTGCATAAGAATTTGCTTTGCAGTAGCTATTGTTTCGCCCGTAACATTAGGGACTTCAATATTCTGGTCACCCGTTGCAACATAAAGAGTGATTGTACGGCTCTTTGCAACCTTTGTGCCAGCAGTAGGATTCTGCTGGAAAACAGTACCAGAAGCAACATCAGTATTAACCTGTCTTTTTACTTCAATAGTCAAATCCTTATATTCTTCGTTGTTATAGATTTCAGTTTCATAGTTTTTGTTAATGAAATTAGGAACTTCAATCTTTTCTCCGCCACCGATAACACCGGTAAATGAAAGAATAAGAAGAATTATTACAACAACCGCAGCAAGACCAGCAGCAATACCTGCAACAATAGGAATTGTCTTTGTCTTTACATTGTCCTGAACTTCCTCGCCGTCCTCCATAGCAGCATCAACACCAACGATAGGTGCTGTACTTGCAACGGGCGGTTGTGCTTTTGCAGAAACATTTTTATCAATAAACTTTGTAGGCTCTTGGTCAACAAAGTAATTATAATCAAATTTAATATTAGGATTTCTCTTGAATTCGTCGAGGTCAAGAAGCATCTCGGCAGCAGACTGGTATCTGTCACGAGGATTTTTCTGCATAGCACGAAGCGTAATCTGTTCAAGACCAAGAGGAATAGAGTCGTTTATCTTACTTGGCTTTATAGCATCTGACTGCAACTGCATAATTGCAACCGTAACAGCGTTGTCAGACTGGAAAGGAAGCTGACCTGTAAGCATTTCATAAAGCACAACGCCTACTGAATATATATCAGCCTTTTCATCGGTAATCTCGCCTCTTGCTTGTTCAGGGCTGATATAGTGAACAGAACCGATAGCACTTTCTGTCATAGTTCTTGTTTCACTTCTTGAAAAACGAGCAATACCAAAATCAGTAACCTTGATAGTGCCATCCTGTAAAAGCATAATGTTCTGAGGCTTAACATCACGATGAACTATACCTTTATCGTGAGCGTGCTGTAATGCACGCAAAATCTGTGTAACAAAGTGAACTGCAATTTTGCAGTCTATTATGCCCTGCTGTTCGATATACTCTTTGAGTGTAATGCCATCAATATATTCCATAACAATATATTGAAGATTTTCACCAAAGCTAACATCATAAACCTTAACGATATTAGGGTGAGAAAGAACAGCAATAGCCTTTGATTCGTTTTTAAAACGACGGCGGAATTCTTCGTTTGCAAGGAATTCCTCTTTTAATATTTTAACAGCTACTGTACGGTCATCTATGTTATCGTGAGCTTTGTAAACAACAGCCATTCCACCTACGCCGAGTATCTGTTCAATTTCATAACGACCATCAATTCTTTTACCAACATAATTATCCATTTC
>JAILBY010000045.1 GCA_024680655.1 Clostridiales bacterium
GAAATATTTGATTTAATTATTTTTTTCTGCAACTAATTTAACACTATTTTCTCTTGATCGTCTTTCAATTGTTTCAAGAATCATATCTCTTGCAACAACCTTTTTAGGTGGGAAAACAAAGCTCAAAGCAACAGTCTGAACAAAAGCAAAGAGATTTGAAATAATCCAGTAAATACCTATACCAGCAGGGAGAGAAAAAGCAAATGTTACTGAAATTATAGGTAAACCAAATATCATACAACCCATAGGATTTTTAGCCATTTCAGGATTTTGTTTTTTCTGATTTAAGAAAGTATAAATACTTGTAAGAAGAGAAGAAACACCTGAAAGAATAGGAATAAGCCATAAAAGGCTTGGATTATGAATATCAGGCTGTGCACCCATAGCAACGCCTAAAAAAGTAAAATCAAAATTATTGATTTTATCAATAACAACCTGCTGTATTCCATCAACTGAATTTAAAATTTGGTCTTTATAATTAAAGACATAAAGCTCCAAGGAATTTTTTGCTCCCTTACCTGACAATTCAACAAGATTTGTAACAGCGTCAGTAAGCTTTGTAACAATACCATCCTGAAATTTATTAAGATTTAAAACATAAGTCAATGGTTTGTAAATAACGCCATAAAGTCCCCACATAATAGGTAACTGTACCAAAAGAGGTAAACAGCCCTGATTCATAGGATTAAAGCCCTCTCTTTTATAGAGAGCCTGCATTTCCTCGTTCATCTTTTGCTGATTGCCTGCATATTTCTGTCTGATTTTATTCATTTTAGGCTGAATTCTTAACTGCTTCGCATTACCCTTCTGCTGATGAATAGTAGATGGTAAAAGAAGAAGACGGGTAATTAAAGTGAAAACGATAAGAGCCCAACCGTAAGAACCTATAAATTCATAGATAACTCTTAAAATCCAACCAAACGGCACATAAAGTATAGCCATATTTCCTCCGTATGTCTGAAAAGCTCAGACTGTTAATCTTTTTTCTTCGGTGGAACAGGGTCATAGCCCCCGTGCCACAACGGATTACATCTTAATAACCTCCACAATGCCAACAATGAACCCTTAAAAACTCCAAATCTTTCAATCGCTTCAAGAGCGTAATTAGAGCAAGTTGGGTAATATCTGCATCTTGCGGGAAAAAGCGGAGATATATGCTTTTGATAAAATCTTATAAGCCAAATAAAAATCTTTTTCATAGTAATAATTAACCCTTGGATATTAAATCCAACTGCGAAAATTGTTTAACCATAATATTATAAATATCTGTACTTTTTAAATAAGGTGTTTTCGACCTTGCAACAAAAACTATATCCCAATTACCTTGAATATCAGGCAAGCATTGTGTATAAGCCGCTCTGATAATTCTCTTTGAACGGTTACGCATAACAGCATTACCTATTTTTTTGCTTACAGTTATGCCTATGCGACAAATTCCCGCGCGGTTTTTCTTAACATAAGTCACCAACGCAGGATTTTTGCTACATTTTCCGCAGTTATAAAGTCTGCGAAAATCACTATTACGGTTTAAAGTAATAATCTTACTCATCAATTTATCCGTTTAAAGTATAAGCCTGTCCATAACAAAGCAAATTAAGAAAATCAGTAAGTTAACTGCTTTCTGCCCTTTGCTCTTCTACGAGCTAATACCTTGCGTCCGTTTCTGTCTGACATTCTTTTGCGGAAACCGTGTTCCATTTTACGATGACGCTTCTTTGGCTGATATGTTCTTTTCATTGATTACAACCTCCTTCACATATATAAGAAAGCAAAAGTGCTTTTCGTCATAGTCTTACAGACTGTTATTATATAACAGTGAACAGTCCTATGTCAACATATTTTTATTTTAAAAAAACGCAAAAAAATGCTAAAAAAAATTTTTTTGCAAAAAAAAAACTAAATATTGAATTTTTGGCTTAACTACGCCCATATTTAGTGTTAAAAATTTTAAAAAACTTTTATTTTTGAAAAATTTGTCGCAAAAAATATGCGACAAAATGCGTTTTTTAAGGTATATATGGAAGATGTTTTTCTGAGTTTTAATCTTCCGCAAAAATTTAAGGAGGAAAAAATCAATGAAAAAATATAAAATTTTTTTAATTTCAAAAGTTAGTTTTTTTAATTATATTATATTGAAAAGGAGTGGTAAATATGCTACAATATGAAGACGCAATGATTTTTAAAGAAAAAATAAAAAAATTCAGACATTGCCCGGAGGAAGTTTTAATGGATTCATTCGCAGAAATATGGGATAGCGTTAAAATAAAATGTCAGTCTGAAATTTCGGAAGTAGCTTATAAACAATGGATTGAGCCTTTAAAGGCAGTCAGCTTTGACGGTAATGTTTTTACTATTTCTGCAACAAGCTCTTTTGCTGCACAGATTGTTAAAGACAAATATTCAGAATATCTCAAAAATGTTTTTGTTGAGGTTATAGGCTTCAATATTGAAATAAATTTTATTGTTGACGAGCAGAATGAAATAAAAGAACCATTTTCAAACAAAACAGAAAATTCTGACAGTTTTTCAAACAATATTGAATTCAACGAAAATTATACTTTTGAAACATTCGTTGTAGGTTCATCAAACCAGTTTGCCTATGCAGCAGCAAAATCAGTTGCTGAAAATCCTGGTAAAAATTATAACCCGCTCTTTATTTACGGTAATTCAGGTCTTGGCAAAACTCACCTTCTCAACGCAATTTGTTTCAACATAAGAAAAAATAAGCCTGACGCAAAAATTATCTATACAAGCGGTGAAACATTCACAAACGAGCTTATTTTAAACCTTAAAAACGGTACTATGCAGAATTTCCACGAAAAATACAGAACTGCTGATATTCTTCTTCTTGATGATATTCAGTTCATTTCTGGTAAGGAAAGCACGCAGGAAGAATTTTTCCATACTTTTGAAGCAATTATTCAAAAGCCTGGCAAACATATCGTTTTAACATCAGACAGACCGCCAAAGGAAATTTCTTCTCTTAACGAAAGAATAAGGTCAAGATTTGAAAACGGTCTTTTAGCTGATATTCAGCCACCTGATATTGAAACAAAAATTGCAATCATCAAAAGAAAAGCAACTGCTCTTTCATTTGATATTCCACAGGATGTTTGTCAGTTTATCGCTGAAAAAATTAAAAATAATATCAGACAGCTTGAAGGTACAGTTAAAAAATTAAAGGCTTATAAAGACCTTGAAAATGTTGAGCCTACAATTATCTCTGCACAAAGAGCTATAAAGGATATTTTAAGCGATAATCAGCCTTTACCTGTTACTATTGACAGAGTTATTTCAGAGGTTTCAAGAACCTTTGGTATTTCATCAGACGATATACGCTCAAAGAAGCAGACCTCTGATATTGCAAAAGCAAGGCAGGTTACTTTCTACATAATAAGTGAAATAACAGACCTTACCCTTGCCGCAATAGGCGAAGAATTCGGTAAAGACCATACAACTGTTCTTTATTCTATAAATAAAGTAAAGGATATTATGACGAAAAATACTGATTTCAATAATACAGTTACCGACATAATAAAGAACATTCACGAAAGTTAAAAGTGTTA
>JAILBY010000085.1 GCA_024680655.1 Clostridiales bacterium
ATTTTACATAAATTTTACATAAATTTACATAAACTTTACATAACTATTTTTTCCATTTTTGTTTTTAGGTAGCGACATTTTGAAACAAAAAAAGCCAAAATCAGTATTATCTTTATAATAAATAAGCAGATTTACTTTAAAACAAGTAAATCTGCTTTTTTACATTAGTTTTTACATTACTCTATAATCTCAAAATCGGTAACTACAACATAAAAATTATTTTTTGGTATTTCAACTGCTTTTATAAAGCCTGAATCAGCATCTTGAACTGCTTTAAATTCAGCACCATTTTTCAGTTTGCCAGAATAAAGCCAGTCACCGCTCTTCTGATGATTTATTTCAAGTGACTGAATATCAAACAATGCACCTATACACTCGGCAAGCTGTTCTCCGAATGCAGTTGACTGAAATTCATTTACATTCATCTGATATTCAATATTATTGTAATATAACCTGCACTCATCATTTTCTATCACCATTTTAAGAGGCTTTAAAAGTTCAGGTGCTGTAAAATCAATAGAAAAATAGTTAAAGCCCTTTACTGTAAAATCGCCTGAAACCTGAATATTGTTATACTGCATAACAGCAGTTGCCTTAAAATTCAACGGCAAATCAGGCGGACTTTCGCCTTCGATTTTTGAACATCCGCAAAAGATAACACTCAAAAAAGCAATAGTTAAAAACAGACTGCAAAACCTTTTCATTCAATCACCTGAGAAGAAGATTAAAGCAAGCATTTAAGCTCTGTTATCATATCAGTAGGAGTCATAGAAGCCATAGAATATTTCTTTGCCGCCTTATCGCCTGCAAGTCCATGAACATAAGCACCGCAATATGCCGCATTAAACGGCTTGATGCCCTGAGCGATAAAGGAAGCTATTATACCTGCGAGCAAATCTCCGCTACCGCCTCTTGCCATACCAGGATTACCCGTAGTATTGATATAAACTCTGTTTTTATCATACTTGGTGATAATGGTATTTGCACCCTTTAAAACAACGGTTACAGGGTATCTGTAAGCAAGACGCTGTGCATATTCTGTACGCTTTGCCTGAATTTCATCTACGCTCACTCCCATAAGCCTTGACATTTCGCCAGGGTGAGGAGTAAGAACAACATCAACTTTTACCTGCTTTAATATATCTATATTTTCAGAAATAATATTTAGACCATCTGCATCAATAACAACGGGACATTTTGCGTTAAGCAAAACCTTTGTTACTATTTCTCTTGTATCCTCATTTACGCCGATACCACAACCTATCAAAATTACGCTTGCCTTTTCCATAGCCGATAAAATCATAGGTGCTGCACCCTTTGAGAGAGTACCGAAACGATTTGTGTCAAGCGGTAAAAGCAAAGGCTCTGTAAGTTTTGATGATATTGCACTATATGCTTTTTCAGGGAAAACAGCAGTAACAAGCCCTGCACCGCTATTGACTGCACCATTTGCCGCAAGAACTGCCGCACCTGGCATATTTGTACTTCCGCATATACTAAGTACTCTGCCATAATCACCCTTATTAGACAATGGATTGCGTTCTTTGAAATTAGAGGATATTTCATTTTTATCTGCACAGCAAAGCTTTGAGTCAATGCTCTTTATAATTTCCTCAGGTATGCCGATACGAACCACTGCTGTATTTCCGCAATAAAGAGAAGCAGGAACTAAAACATGAGCAGGTTTAAGCGTTGAAATAGCGATAGTTTCATTAACCATAACCGCTTCGCCCTCTACTTCACCCGTATCACAATTAACACCGCTCGGAACATCAATAGCAACCTTATAGCCTTTGTTTGAGGACATAGCAACAAAAAGCTTGCTCATCTCCTCTGTTGGCGTTCCTCTGAAGCCTATTCCGAAAACACAGTCAACTAAAACATTACTCTTTGAAATAATCTCAAAAACCTTTTCCTTTTCAAGTGCGTATCTGAAAATATTAACGGGCATACCGTCAAGTCGTTCAAACATTTCACCAGCATCGCCCTCGTTTGCAATACTGTCTGCAAGTATAACATTCACCTTCATACCATTCTCGCAGAGCTTTCTTGCAATAACAAATCCGTCACCACCATTTTTGCCCTTTCCGCTCACAATGGTAACAGTTATGTTGCTTATATCCGTTTTGCTCATAGAAGCAACTCGTTCTCTTATATATCTTGCACTTGCGGCACCAGCATTTTCCATAAGTCTGAGAAAATCCATACCGTTATCAACTGCATTTTGCTCAACCCTTCTAATCTGTTCAGCAGTAAGAATAATCATTTTTATACCTCCATTGTGCCGACAACAACTGCCGCCGCATAATTTTCTGTATGTGTAAGTGACAAATCAAGTGTAAGGTGCATTTGCTCGGCTATTTCCTTTGCTTTGCCAGAAAGGAAAAGATACGGCTTACCGCTCTTTTCGTGAAGCACTTCAATTTCATTAAGAGGTGCACCCGACAGCCCTGTTCCTATTGCTTTAAGGAAGGCTTCCTTTGCCGCAAAAGCGGCGGACATACTTTGCAAGGGAAAATTGCGTTTTGAAAGTTCTTCTCTTTCTCTTTCGCCGAAAACACGCTGAACAAAGCGTTCATTTTCAATGGATTTCTTCATTCTTTCGTTTTCAACTAAATCAATTCCTGTAACAATCATACACCGACCTCCCTTTAATAATTAGAGTTTATTATATTTTATAGATAAAATCAAGAATAACACCTTATTTTTACTTGAAAAATCAGTTTTCTTGTGATAGAATATCTTTTAGTTGAAACGCTATG